>NZ_JBEZGX010000005.1:0-197262 GCF_040650235.1 Kitasatospora sp. NPDC048722 | reverse complement strand
TGGTTAGAGCAGCTGACTCTTAATCAGCGGGTCCGGGGTTCGAGTCCCTGGCGGCGCACAGACAGCCGGAAGGCCCTTCGCGAGAGCGAAGGGCCTTCCGGCGTTTGCGCGTCGGGTGGCACCGGGAATCCGGCGGCCGCCCGCCCACGGGGGACGGGCGGCCCGACGGTCAGCGCCCGCGCAGCGCGCGGTAGCGGGCGACGAGCTCGGCGGTGGAGCTGTCCAGCTGGTCGGCGCCCTCGCCGGAGAGCAGCACCGGCTCGATCCGCTTGGCGAGCACCTTGCCCAGCTCGACGCCCCACTGGTCGAAGGAGTCGATGTTCCAGATCGCGCCCTGGACGAACACCTTGTGCTCGTAGAGCGCGACCAGCTGGCCGAGCACCGACGGGGTCAGCTCGCCGGCCAGGACGGTGGTGGTCGGGTGGTTGCCCTTGAACGTCTTGTGCGGGACGAGCTCGGCCGGCACGCCCTCGGCCTCGACCTCCTCGGCGGTCTTGCCGAAGGCCAGCGCCTGGGTCTGGGCGAAGAAGTTGGCCAGCAGCAGGTCGTGCTGGGGGACCAGGCCCGGGAGCAGGTCGGCGACCGGCCGGGCGAAGCCGATGAAGTCGGCCGGGATCATCTTGGTGCCCTGGTGCAGCAGCTGGTAGTAGGCGTGCTGGCCGTTGGTGCCCGGGGTGCCCCAGACGACCGGGCCGGTCTGCCAGTTCACCGGGTTGCCCGCGCGGTCCACCGACTTGCCGTTGGACTCCATGTCCAGCTGCTGGAGGTAGGCGGTGAACTTGGACAGGTAGTGCGAGTAGGGGAGCACCGCGTGCGCCTGGGCGTCGAAGAACGCGCCGTACCAGACGCCGAGCAGGCCCAGCAGCAGCGGGACGTTCTCCTCCGGCGGGGCGGTGCGGAAGTGCTCGTCGACGAGGTGGAAGCCGTCCAGCATCTCGCGGAAGGCGTCCGGGCCGATGGCGAGCATCAGCGAGAGGCCGATCGCCGAGTCGTAGGAGTAGCGGCCGCCGACCCAGTCCCAGAACTCGAACATGTTGGCCGTGTCGATGCCGAAGTCGTGCACGCCCTGGGTGTTGGTGGACAGCGCCACGAAGTGCCTGGCCACCGCCTCGGTGCCGGCGTCCAGTCCTTCGAGCAGCCAGGTGCGGGCCGAGACCGCGTTGGTGATGGTCTCGATGGTGGTGAAGGTCTTCGAGGCGACGATGAACAGCGTCTCGGCGGGGTCCAGGTCGCGCACTGCCTCGTGCAGGTCGGCGCCGTCCACGTTGGAGACGAAGCGGACGTCGAGGTCGCGCTTGGCGAAGGAGCGGAGCACCTCGTAGGCCATGGCCGGGCCGAGGTCGGAGCCGCCGATGCCGATGTTGACGACGGTGCGGATCGGCTTGCCGGTGTGGCCCTTCCACTCGCCGCCGCGGACCCGGTCGGCGAAGGCGGCCATCTTGTCGAGGACGGCGTGCACGCCGGGCACGACGTTCACGCCGTCCACCTCGACGACGGCGCCGCGCGGGGCGCGCAGCGCGGTGTGCAGGACGGCGCGCTGCTCGGTGTTGTTGATCTTCTCGCCGCGGAACATCGCGTCCCGCAGCTCGGCGACGCCGGTGGCCGCCGCGAGCTCGCGCAGCAGCTCCAGGGTCTCGTCGGTGACCAGGTGCTTGGCGTAGTCGACGTGCAGGTCACCGACCCTGAGGGCGTAGCGGCGACCGCGCTCGGGGTCGGCGGCGAACAGCTCGCGCAGGTGCGTGTCGCCGAACTCGGCGCGGTGCTTGCCGAGGGCGGCCCACTGCGGGGTGCGGTCGAGCGGCGTGCGGGCGTCGGCGCTGGTCTCCGACATCGGTGTTCCTCGATTCATCTGGGTGCAGATACCGGCAGGGCCAGGCGGTGAGGGTCTCTTCGCGAGGTCGTGCGGGTTCCGGTGGTGCGCCGACTCCGTTGACGGCCTGCCCGGGGCCAGCCTATGCAACGTCGGAGGGAGCGGCGCACATTCCGTCCGGGCACGTCCGGAGTGCGGTGGACTCCGGGTGGACGCTCGGGTGCGAACGGCGCGTCACTTGCGTTCGGAGCGCAGGTCGAGCCCGCGCAGCACCTGGTCGACGAGCTCCGGGTCGGCGCCGAGCTCGCTGCGGGCCGCCAGCATCTCGCGGCGCGAGGCGGCGATCATCTCCTGCTCGACGTCCCGGGCGGCCCGCCACTGGGAGAGCCGCAGCTTCGCCTCGGAGGCCTCCTCCTCGGCGTACTTCTCGGGGCAGAGCCGGGCCAGCCGGTCGTGCTGACGGTCCCGCAGGCGGTCGGCGACCTCGGCGGGCAGCCGGTCCTGCTCCTCCAGTTCGCCGAGCCGGTCGAGCCCGGCCCGGGCGGCGCGCCACCAGAGCTGACGGACGGCCTGCTCGTGCCGGTCCTGGTCGAGGTCGAGCTGGAAGCGCTTGGCCAGCCAGGGCAGGCTCAGGCCCTGGACGAGCAGGGTGAACAGCACCACGCTGAAGGCGATGAAGACCAGCCGGCCGCGCTCGGGGAAGCCGGCGCCGGAGTCGACGGTGAGCGGGATGGCCAGGGCCAGGGCGACGGTGGCGACCCCGCGCATGCCGGACCACCAGAGGACCACGCTCTCCTTCCAGCTGAACGGGGTGTCCTCGTCGTCCCCCGCGCGCAGCCGCCGGGACAGCCAGCCGGCCGGGAGCAGCCAGAGCAGGCGGACCACGACGACGACCGCGATCACCGTGCTCGCGTCGCCGATGAAGCCGGTCCAGCCCTGGCCGGCCTCCTTGAGCACGGTGGCGAGTTCGAGGCCGATCAGGCCGAAGGCGACGCCGGTGATGAGGATCTCGACGACCTCCCAGAAGGCGTTGCCGACCAGCCGGTAGGAGACGGCGTCCGCGTCCGCGGCCCGTTCGGCGAGGTAGAGCGCGCAGACCACGACGGCGAGCACGCCGGAGCCGTGGATCTCCTCGGCGATCGTGTAGGCGGCGAACGGGACCAGCAGGTTGAGCGCGACCTGCTGGGTCGGGTCCTCCAGGAGCTCGGCGAGCTTGGTGTTGACCCAGCCGAGCGCGACGCCGACGACGACGGCGAGCACCGCCGACAGGACGAAGCGCAGCACCGCGTGGCCGGGCGAGAAGTCGCCGCTGACCACGGCGTCGATGGCGAGCGAGTAGATGACGATCGCGGTGACGTCGTTGAACAGGCCCTCGCTCTCCAGGATGGCGACCAGGCGGCGCGGCAGGCCGACGCTGCCGGCCACGGCGACGGCCGCGACCGGGTCCGGCGGGGAGACCAGCGCGCCGACCGCGACGGCCGCGGCGAGCGGCAGGGCGGGCAGCAGCCAGTGGACGGCGCCCGCCACCGCGATCGTGGTGACCACGACCAGGGCCACGGCCAGCAGCAGGATCGAGCGGATGTTGGCCTTGAAGTAGCGCACCGAGGAGCGCCGGGCGACGGCGAAGATCAGCGGTGGCAGGACCAGCGGGAGGATCAGCTCGGGTTCGACGGAGATGTCCGGGATCTGCGGCACGAGTGCCATGACGATGCCGAGCAGCGTCATCAGGACCGGCTGCGGGACGCCGGTGCGGCGCGCGAGCGGCAGGGTCACCACCGAGGCGAGCAGCACCAGGAAGAACAGGGGCAGCTGGCCCACGGGGAGTTTCCTCTCGACGACGGACGGCTGGGCGGCGGTCGGCCGGCGGCGGACGCCGGAGACGGCCGGGCGACGGACGGCTGAGCGCCGCCCAGGATAAATCTGACAATGCGCCCATCTGGGAGGACACGCCGGGGAGGGGTTGACCTCAAGCGCACTTGAGATCCGATGATCGGGAGGAACCGCGACCGCGGGACGGACGAGAGGCAGGAACCCCCCGATGAAGGCAGTCACCGTCCCCGAGCCCGGCGGCCCCGAGGTCCTGCGGGTCACCGAGGTGGCCACCCCCACCGCGGGGCCGGGCCAGGTGCGGGTCCGGGTGTACGCCGCCGGGGTGCAGCCGGTGGACCTCGCCATCCGGGCGGGCTTCCGGCCGCCGGGCGTCGTGGCCGAGGGCCCGCTGGTGCTCGGCAACGAGTTCGCCGGCGTGGTCGACCAGCTCGGGCCGGGCAGCCACGGCTGGGAGGTCGGCGACGCGGTGATCGGCTTCCGGGTGCTGGACAGCCAGGCCGAGTTCGTCGTCGTGGACACCTCGCACCTGGTCGCCAAGCCGGCCGGGATGCCCTGGGAGCAGGCCGGCTCGCTCTCCGCCTCCGGCCAGACCGCGCACCTGGCGCTCGACCTGCTCAAGGTCGGCCCGGGCGACACCGTGCTGGTGCACGGCGCCTCCGGCGGCGTCGGCACGGTGGCCGTCCAGCTCGCCCGCGCCTACGGCGCGACCGTGATCGGCACCGCGAGCGGGCGCAACCACGACTACCTGCGCGAACTGGGCGCCGTCCCGGTCGCGTACGGCGACGGGCTGGTGGAGCGGGTCCGGGCGGTCGCGCCCGACGGCGTGGACGCCGCGTTCGACGCCGCCGGGCGGGGCGCGTTGGAGGCCTCGGTCGAGCTGGTCGCCGACCGGGACCGGATCGGCACCGTCGTCGACTACGCGACCGCCGGGCGGCTCGGGCTGCGGCAGCTGCGCGCGGAGCGGACGGCCGCCCGGCTGGCCGAGCTGGTCGAGCTGTGGGAGGCGGGCGGCCTGCGCCTGGAGGTCGCCGAGACCTTCCCGCTGGAGCGCGCCGCCGACGCCCACCGGATGGTCGCCACCGGGCACGTCCGGGGGAAGGTCGTCCTCACCGCGTGACGCCCGTCGGCGGGGCGCCCCGGGCCGATTGTGTGTTTCCGCCGCCGACCAGGTAATGTTCTCCGCGTCAGCAGGCGCCGCTAGCTCAGTTGGTTAGAGCAGCTGACTCTTAATCAGCGGGTCCGGGGTTCGAGTCCCTGGCGGCGCACAGACAGCCGGAAGGCCCCTTGCGAAAGCGAGGGGCCTTCCGGCGTTTCCGGGCGTTTCCGGCGCTCCCCTGAGCCGAGGGCGGCCGCCGGCGGCCGGTGGCAGGAAAGGTGGGAAACAGGTCATTGCTGCCGTCCCGGCCCGCTGACAGGCTGGCCGCATGAGAACGCGCAGCGTGGTCGTCGTCCTCTACGAGGGCGTGCAGAGCCTGGACGTGACCGGCCCCCTGGAGGTGTTAGCGGGAGCGGGCGCCGCCGCCGGGCGGCCGGGTGCGTACCGGGTCACGCTGGCCGCCGTGGGCGGCGGGCCGGTGCGCAGCAACAGCGGGCTGCGGGTGCTGCCGGACGCGGACCTGGCCGACGTCGGACCATTGCACACCCTGCTGGTCCCCGGCGGGGAAGGCGCGGACGCGCCGGACCCGGCCCTGGTGGCGCGGATCCGGGAGCTGGCCGGCCGGGCCGAGCGGGTGGTGTCGGTGTGCACCGGCGCCTTCCTGCTCGCCGAGGCCGGGCTGCTCGCCGGGCGCCGGGCGACCACCCACTGGGCGTACTGCGACGCCCTGGCCCGCCGGTTCCCGGATGTCGAGGTCGACCCCGACCCGATCCACGTCCGGGACGGGCACGTCGCGACCTCGGCCGGGGTCACGGCCGGCATCGACCTCGCGCTCGCCCTGGTCGAGGAGGACCTCGGGCGCGACGCCGCGCTGCTGATCGCCCGCCACCTGGTGGTGTTCCTGCGCCGGCCCGGCAACCAGGCCCAGTTCAGCACCCAGCTGGCCGCCCAGGTGGCCGTGCGCCGGCCGCTGCGCGAGGTCCAGCGGTGGATCGCCGAGCACCCGGAGGAGGACCTCTCGGTCGAGGCGCTGGCCCGGCGCTCGGCGCTCTCGCCGCGGCACTTCGCCCGCGCCTTCGCCGCCGAGGTCGGGCTCACCCCGGGCCGGTACGTGGACGGCGTCCGGCTGGAGGCCGCCCGGCGCCGCCTGGAGGACACCGGGGAGGGGATCGAGGAGATCGCCCGCGCCTGCGGCTACGGCACCCCGGAGGCGATGCGGCGCGCCTTCGTCCGGGCCCTGGCCGTGCCACCCGCCGAGTACCGGCGCCGCTTCCACCCCAGCCCAACCGGAGGAAACTGATGCGCATCGCCGTCCTGCTGTACGACGACTTCACCGCCCTGGACGCCGTGGGCCCGTACGAGGTGCTGTCCCGCGTCCCCGGCGCGGAGGTGGTGTTCACCGCGGCCCGGCGGGGGCCGGTCCGCACCGACATGAAGAGTCTCGCGCTCACCGCCGACGCCGCCCTCGACGAGGTCGACGCCGCCGACGTGCTGCTCGTGCCCGGCGGCCCCGGGACGGAGCCGTCCCTCGCCGACCCGGAACTGGTCGACTGGGTGCGGCGGGTGGACGCGACCACCACCTGGACCGCCTCGGTCTGCTCCGGCTCCCTGCTGCTCGGCGCCGCCGGACTGCTCGCCGGCCGCCGGGCCACCTCGCACTGGTGCTGCCTCGACGCGCTGACCGGCTTCGGCGCCGAGCCGACCGGCACCGAGCGGGTCGTCATCGACGGCAAGTACGCCACCGCCGCCGGGGTCTCGGCCGGCATCGACCTGGCGCTGACGCTGACCGGCCGCATCGCCGGGGACGCGACCGCCGAGGCGATCCAGCTGGTCATCGAGTACGACCCGCAGCCCCCGTACTCGGCCGGTTCCCTCGCGACCGCCCCGGCGGGTCTCGCGGACTCGCTGCTGAGCACCAACCTGCTGCTCGGCTAGGGCCTGCGGGCCGGGAAGCCGTGGGTGCGGGCGGCGAGGACCGCCGCGAGGGCGGGGAGCGCCAGGGCGAGCACCGTCCACGGCAGGGCGCCGGTGCCGAGACGGCCGAGCACGAGGCCGCCGACCACCCCGCCGCCCGCCATCGCGGCGTTCCACAGGGTGACCAGCATCGCCTGGGCCGCGTCGGCCTGCTCCCCGCCGGCGTCGCCGACGGCGGTCTGCAGCAGGGTCGGCGCCCCGCCCCAGCCGAGGCCCCAGAGCAGCGCCGCCGCGTGGACGAGCAGCGCGCTGCCGGACCCCACCGCGAGGACGGCCGCCGTCACCGCGACCAGCAGCGCGCCGCCGATCGTCAGCGGACGCAGCCTGCGGTGGATGTGCGCACCGACGAACCAGATGCTCACCAGCGAGGCCAGGCCGAACACCAGCAGCACCGAGTCGGTCGAGCCGCCGAGCCCGGCCCGGGCGAGGAAGGGCGCGATGTAGGTGAACAGGATGGTGTGGGCGAGCACGAAGAGCAGGGTCACCACGAGCACCGGCACGACCCCCGGCACCGTGAGCGCCCGCCGCATCGGTGCCCGCTCCCCCGCCGTCCGGCCGGGCCGGTCCGGTAGGACGGCGGCGGTCCAGCCGATCACGCCGAGCGCCAGGGCCGTCATCGCCAGGAACGGCACCCGCCACGAGAGCGCCTGGCCCGCGAAGGTGCCGGCCGGGACACCGAGGGAGAGCGCCACCGGGATGCCGGCCATGGCGATCGCGATCGCCCGGCCCTGCAGGTCGGCGGGCACCAGCCGGCGCGCGTGGCCCGCCAGCAGCGCCCAGGCGAGGCCGGCCGCCACGCCCGCGACGAAGCGGGCGGCCATCGTCAGCGGGTAGTTCGAGGAGAGCGCGGTCACCGTGTTGGCGGCGGCGAAGCCGGCCATCGCGGCGAGCAGCAGCCTCTTGCGGCTCCGGCCCGAGGTGGCCGCGGTGAGCGGGATCGCGGTGGTGGCGGTGCCGAGCGCGTAGACGGTGACGGTCTGGCCGGTCGCGGACTCGCCGACGCCGAGGGACCCGCTCATCCCGGGCAGGACACCGGCGGGCAGGGTCTCGGTCAGCGCGGTGACGAACACCGCGGTGGCGAGCGCGAGCAGGGCGGGGTACGGAAGTGCCGTACGGGATGCGGGCTTTGCGGTCTGCGTTGTCGTCATGCGGACCATGCTCGAACCTCACACCGGTGTGAGGTTCAAGCACGGGATTCCGGGGCTGCCGGTCAGCGACCGTAGTAGGAGTCGAAGTTCTTGGAGAACTCCCGCCCGCCGAACTGATCCCAGTTGATCGACCAGGTCATCAGCCCCCGCAGGTCCGGCTGGGCGCCCGAACGCGGCACGTACGTCCCGCAGTTGGTGAGCCTGGTCAGGCAGTCCAGGGCCTTGTCCACCTCGCCCGGAGCGACGTAGCCGTTGCCCGCATTGGTGGTGGCCGGCATGCCGATGGCGACCTTCGAGGCGGGCAGCGGCGGGAACACGTTGTTGGTGTTGCCCGCCACCGGGAAGCCCTTGAGCAGCAGGTCGGTCATCGCGACGTGGAAGTCGGCGCCGCCCATCGAGTGGTACTGGTTGTCCAGGCCCATGACGGAGCCGGAGTTGTAGTCCTGGACGTGCAGCAGGGTGAGGTCGTCGCGCAACGCGTGGATGACCGGCAGGTACGCGCCGGCGCGCGGGTCCTGGCCGCCCCACGGGCCGGAACCGTAGTACTGGTAGCCGAGTTGGACGAAGAACGTCTCCGGCGCCATGGTCAGCACGAAGCCAGGACCGTACTTGGCCTTGAGGGTCTTCAGCGCCGAGATCAGGTTGACGATGACCGCGCTGGTCGGGTGCCTGAAGTCGGTGTCGCCGGTGTCGAGGGAGAGCGAGTGGCCCTCGAAGTCGATGTCCAGGCCGTCCAGGCCCCACCTGTCGATGATCGCCGAGACCGAGCTGACGAAGGTGTCCCGGGCGGCCGTGGTGGTGAGCTGGACCTGGCCGTTCTGGCCGCCGATCGAGATCAGCACCTTCTTGCCCTGGGAGCGCTTCGCGGCGATCGCTGCCTTGAAGTCGGCGTCGGACTCGGCGCTCGGGCAGTCGGTCGTGGAGCAGCGGTTGAAGCGGATGTCGCCGGAGGTGGGCGAGGTGGGCTCGCCGAAGGAGAGGTCGATGAAGTCCCAGGAGTTCGGGACGTCGGCCATCCGGGTGTAGCCGGCGCCGTTGGCGAAGCTCGCGTGCAGGTAGCCGACCAGGGCGTGGCCGCCGGGCCGGGGGGTGCCGGTGGGCGTACCCGTCGGGGTGCCGGTGGGCGTACCCGTCGGGGTGCCGGTCGGGGTCGCGGTGGCCGTCGGCGAACCGGTGGGCGTCGGGGTCGGGCTCGGGCTCGGCGCGCCCGGCCCGTCCAGCGAGACGTCGTCCGCGTAGTACGTGCCCTGGCCGTACCAGCCGTGCGTGTACACGGTGGCGCTGGTCTGCGTGGCGCCCGCGGTGAAGCTGACGCTGAGCTTCTGGTAGGCGCCGCCGGTGCCCGGGGTCCAGGTGCTCGGGCCGCCGCCGTCGACGCCGAGGTACACGTACGAGCCGTTGACCCAGGCGCTCAGCGTGTAGGTGGTGCCGGGGGCGACGGCGACGGTCTGCGCGCACTGGGCGGTGTCGCTCGCGCCGGCGGCCCCGGCCAGGGCGTGGCTCCCGCTGTGCACCGGGCTGCTGACGACGCCGCCGGTGCCGCCGGAGCAGCTCCAGGGGCCGAGCGAGCCGGACTCGAAGCCGCCGTTGACCAGGAACTCGCCGGCCGAGGCGGCGGGGGCCAGGCCCAGGGTGAGGCCGGCCAGGGTGGCCGCGGCGACGGCGGAGGCGGTGCCGGCGGCGAGCACGGCGCGGGACGGGCGCCGACGGGAGGTCGGGGGAGTTCTGCTCATGCGGGGGCTCCTGCGGGGGCGTGGTCGTGGGGGACGTCCGAGGGCACGCCGGAGCACGCGCCAGTGGGGGGAACGGCCCGGCCTGGCACCCAAGTTGGACTAGACCACTGAAGTGGATGCGGCGGGGAGGTGTCAATGGTCCAGACCGGTCGGGAACCGCCCCCGGCCCGCCCCCGGTTGCCGGGCGTGACACCCCGTCGAAGGATGGAGGGGTGACCTCGCCCGGCTACCTCCGCCACCCCCACCTGCACGGGGACCTGCTCGCCTTCACCGCGGAGGACGACGTCTGGATCGCCCGGCTCACCGACGGCGCCACCACCGACCGGGCCTGGCGGGTCACCTGCGACCGGACCCGGGTCACCCATCCCCGCTTCTCCCCCGACGGCGCCACCCTCGCGTGGACCAGCTGGCTCAGCCTCACCCCCGAGGTGTGGACCGCCCCGACCACCGGTGGCGAGGCGCAACGGCTCAGCTACTGGGGCAGCCAGGACACCCGGGTGCGCGGCTGGCTGCCGGACGGCGAGGTGCTCGCCGTCACCTCCTTCCACGAGCCCTTCGGCCACTACACGTGGGCGCACGCGCTCCCGCCTGACGGCTCCCCCGGCCGCCGGATGCCCTGGGGCCCGGTCGGCGACGCCCAGATGAGCCGCGACCGGACCGTCCTGCTGACCGGCGCCGCCCCGCACGAGCCCGCCGCGTGGAAGCGCTACCGCGGCGGCGCCACCGGCCGGCTCTGGGTGGACGGCGAACAGGTGCTCCCCGGCCACCGCGGCCACCTCGCCTCACCGATGGCCGTCGGCGAGCCCCCCGACGACCGGATCGCCTTCCTCTCCGACCACGAGGGCGTCGGCAACGTCTACTCCTGCCGGCCCGACGGCACCGACCTGCGCCGCCACACCGACCACGCCTCCTACTACGCCCGCGAGGCCGCCACCGACGGTACCCGGATCGTCTACCAGCACGCGGGCGACCTCTGGCTGCTGGACGACCTGGACGCCCCCGCACCGCGCCGGCTGCACGTCCCGCTCGGCGGCGCGCGGGCCGGGCGCCGCCCCTACCAGGTCGGTGCCGCGAGCCAGGTCAAGGACCTCGCCTGCGACCAGACCGGCCGGACCGGGGTGATCACGGTGCGCGGCAGCCAGTACTGGCTCACCCACAAGGACGGCCCGGCCCGCGCGCTCGCCGACACCCCCGGGGTGCGCACCCGGCTGCCGGTCGTGCTCGGGCACACCGGCGAGGCCGCCTGGATCACCGACGCCGAGGGCACGGACGCCGTCGAGGTGATGCCGCTGCCCGGACACGACGGCTCCTTCGAACACACCAGCGGGGAGCGGCACCGTCACCGGGTGCTCGCCGCCGGGCGGCTCGGCCGCGTCCTGGAGCTCACCGCATCCCCCGACGGCACCCGGCTGGCCGCCGCCACCTCGGACGGGCGGCTGCTGCTCGTGACCGCCGCCGACGGCGAGGTCCGCGAGGTCGCCGTCTCCGCCTACGGGCCCGTCTCCAGCGCCCGGTTCTCCCCCGACTCGCACTGGATCGCCTGGTCCCAGCCGGCCGCCGGGCGCTCGCTGCGCCGCATCCGGCTCACCCGCGCCGACGCGCCCGCCCCGATCACCGACGTCACCGACGGGAGGTTCGAGGACGAGCAGCCGGTGTTCACCCGGGACGGCCGCTACCTGGCCTTCCTGTCCTGGCGCGGCTTCGACCCCGTCCACGACGTCCACACCGGCGACCTCTCCTTCCCGCTCGGCTGCCGCCCCTACCTCGTCCCGCTCACCGCCGACACCCCGTCCCCGTTCGCCGCGCCGGCCGAGGACGGCGGTCCGCGCGGGGACGGCGGCGGCGACGGCACCGTCCGGGTCGACCCGCAGGGCATCGGCGACCGGCTGCTGCAGTTCCCGGTGATCGCCTCCAAGTACTCGGCCACCGACGCCGTCCGCGGCGGCCTGGTCTGGCTGCGCTGGCCGATCTCCGGCACCCTCGGACAGACCTTCACCAGCCCGGACGACACCTCGGGCCGCCCCTCGCTGGAGCACTTCGACCTCGCCCGCGGCGCCCGCTCCACCCTGGTCGACAAGCTCGACGGCTACGCGGTGTCCGGCGACGGCGGCTCGATCGCGGTCTACTCGGCCGGGACCCTGCGGATCGTCCCGGTCGGCGCCCCCTCGGCCGGCACCCCGGTGGACCTGCGCCGGATCAACCACACCGTGCACCCCGCCGCCGAGTGGCGCCAGGCCTACCACGAGGCCGCCCGGATCGTCCGGGACCAGTTCTGGGACGACCGGATGTCCGGCCTCGACTGGCCCGCCCTGGTCGCCCAGTACGAGCCGCTGCTCGACCGGATCGCCGGGCCGGACGACTTCGCCGACCTGCTGCGCGAACTCCTCGGCGAACTCGGCACCTCGCACGCCTACGTCACCCCGTCCCGCCGCGGCGAGGGCCCCTCGCTCGCCCAGCAGCCGCTCGGCCTGCTCGGCGCCAACGCCCACCGCTCCCCCGACGGCCGCTGGCTGGTCGACCGGGTGCTGCCCGGCGAGTCCTCCGACCCGCGCGCCCGCGCCCCGCTCGCCGCCCAGGGCGTGCGCGACGGCGACGAACTGCTGGAGATCGGCGGGCGCCCGGTCGACCCGGTCCGCGGCCCGCTCCCGCTGCTCGCCGGCACCGGCGGCAACACCGTCGAGATCGGCCTGCGCAGCGGCCCCGACTCCCCCGTGCGGCGGATCACGGTGACCCCTCTGACCGACGAACGACCGTTGCGCTACCAGGACTGGGTGGTCAAACGCCGCGCCCTGGTAAGGGAGTTCAGCGACGGGCGGTGCGGCTACCTGCACATCCCCGACCTCGGCGGCTCCGGCTGGGCGCAGTTCAACCGCGACCTGCGCCGCGAGCTCGACAAGCCCGCCCTCGTCCTCGACGTCCGCGGCAACGCCGGCGGCAACGTCTCCGAACTAGTCCTGGAGAAGCTCACCCGGCGCGTCCTCGCCTGGGACTTCACCCGCGACCGCCAGCCCGTCCGCTGGCCGCGCAACGCCCCGCGCGGCCCGGTGGTCGCCCTCGCCGACGAGGCCACCAGCTCGGACGGCGACGTGATCATCGCGGCGATCGAACTGCTCGGCCTCGGACCGGTGGTGGGCACCCGCACGTGGGGCGGGGTGGTCGGGATGACCGGGCGGCACACCCTCGGCGACGGCACCCAGATCTCGGTGCCGAAGAACGCGTCCTGGTTCACCGGCGGACTCGGCTGGTCCGTGGAGAACCACGGCGTCGAACCCGACGTGCACGTGCTGCGGGGCCCGCGCGACTGGGCCGGCGGGCGGCACCCGGAGCTGCACACGGCCGTGCAGCTGGCGCTGGAGCTGCTGGAGGACGCCCCCGCCGCCGCGCCCCCGCCGGACGACACCCCCCGGCCGGACCTGCGGCGCCCGCCGCTGCCGCCGAGGGGCTAGGGCCGTTCCTCGCGAACGGCCGTCGCGAACGGCGGGATCAGTCCCAGGGGTCGCCTTCGGCCGTCATGTTCTCGGCGGCCCGCCGGTCAGCCTCGGCCTGTTCCCGGACCTGCTGCCGCTCCGACTCGCGCATCTCGCGCGTCCGCTCGATGTCGTCGCTGTACGCGTCGGCCGCCTCGTCGTGGGCGAGCGCGGCCCGTTCGGTGGCGTCCGAACCGGCGGCCTCGTGCCCCCTGTGGAAGATCCTGTCCAAGATGCCCATGACTCCTCCTCCGGACGGATACCGGGCTGCCCCCACTCTCACACCACGACCGGGCGGGCGCACGTCGGGCCTCCGGCCGGGCGGGAGGGAGGGTGGGCGGGCGTGCGCGTTGAGTCTTTGGTCCCGATCGAACGCATCGAAGGGCCGTAGCGGGCCCGTCCCGGCCGGGCGGACGGTAGGGGTGTGAGGAACGCCATCGACGAACAGCACGGCGGCCCGCGCCGCCTGGTCGGGCCGCTCGCCGCGCTGGACGGGCGGCTGCCCGGCCCGCACGACCTGCTGCTCATGCAGTGCCCCAGCTCGCTGCGCCCGCTCGGCGGCGGCGAACTCCCGGACTGGGCACGGGCGGTGCTCCGGGCGCACCCGTGGGTGACGGTCGCCAGGGCGCCCGCCGTGGTCGGCTCCGCGGTGGACACCCCGCACCCGGTGCGCTGCACCAGGGGCGTCACGGCGCCCGAGCACTGGATCCCGGTGATCGTGCGCGGCCCGCACCGCGGCCAGCTGCTGCACGCGCTCGCGCCCTGGGCGGCGGTGGCCCGCACCTTCCGTCCCGAGCAGCTCCCGGCCCGGCGCGCCCTGCTGGCACCCGGGCGGGTCGCGGACGTCCCGGCGCTCGCCCTGCTGCCGGCGGTCGGCGAGCTGGCGGCGGACCACCGGCTGGTCTGGGGCCCGATCGGCGCCGTCGGCTACGAGCTGGGCGCAGGCGTCCCGGTGACCGGACCGCTCAGCCCGCTGCGGCTGGTGCTGCGCGCCCCGCAACCGGTCAGCAGGCGCGACGCCCTGCAGCTGCGGCGCGCGCTGAGCAAGCTGCGCGTGCCCGTGCAGGCCGAGCTGGAGACCCGGCACGGCTCGGTGCTGCTGGCCGAGTACGCGGCGGCACCGCTCACGCTCACCCTGCTGACGCCGGAGGGGCCCCGGGAGGTCCACGATCCGTGGTTCCCCCGGGGCCTCGGGTAGCGATCAGCCGTAACGGGATCGGCCGTAGCCGGATCGGCCGTGGCGGGATCAGCCGCTGACGCTGGGGGCGCCGGTCTCCAGGTGCCCGGTGAACCGCTGCGACCAGCTGCTGTCGGCGTCCACCGTGACGGTGAAGTCGTACCAGCCGTTGTTGTAGGCCACCGCGTTGAAGAAGTCGCTGGTGCTGCCGCCGGCCGGCACCCGGTACGTCCAGGGGCCGTCCGTGCGGTAGTTGTTCGACGCGATGGTGAAGGTGAGCGCGGTGCTGCCGGTGTTGACCAGCGCGAAGTAGAGGGCCGGCTTGCCGGTGCCCGGCTCGACCGCGTACGAGGCGGTGACGGACGCGTTCTTGCCCGCCTTGGTGGCGTCGCCCTTGAAGCGGCGCAGGAAGCGGTTGGGGCCGACCACCGTGAGGTCGTACGGGCCGTTGCCGAAGCCGGTGCCGCAGTTGAAGAAGTCGCTGGTGCTGCCGCCCGGGTCGACGGTGTACTGCCACGGGCCGCCGCTGCGGTAGGCGTTGGCGTAGGCCGAGAAGTGCGCCGACCTGGTGGCGACGGTGCCCCCGTTGGCCATCTTGATCCAGACCTTCATGACCCCGCCGGAGCCGAACTCCAGGTGGTCCAGGTTGGCGTTCGGCTGGTAGGGCAGCGCGCGGGCCGGACGGGTGCCGGGCTCCTGCACGGGCAGCTGGTTGTTGACCGGCGCGGGGTTGGACAGCGGGCCGCAGGCGGCGAGGCCGATGGTCTGCGAGGTGTCGGGCAGCGCCGGGAGGCCGTAGACCGGGTTGGCGAAGTCGAACGCGCTGGTCAGGTCGCCGCACACGCGTCGGCGCCAGTCGCTGATGTTGGGGCAGGTGGCGGGCGCGCCGATGGCCGCCGTCCAGGTCTCCAGGAAGCGCAGCACCGAGGTGTGGTCGAAGGTCTCGGAGTTGACCCAGCCACCGCGGGTCCAGGGCGAGACCGCGATCATCGGGACGCGGAAGCCGAGGCCGATGTTGGTGCCGCTGTAGAACTCGCCCGGTGTGCCGGCCGGGGCGGCCGGCGGCGGGACGTGGTCGAAGAAGCCGTCGTTCTCGTCGTAGTTGATGAACAGGACGCTGGAGTTGAAGACGTTCGGGTCGGCGTTGAGCGCGTCGATCACGTTGTGGACGAAGTGCGCGCCGTCGGCCGGGGTGGCGTACGGGTGCTCGGAGGAGGCCTGGTCGGGGACGATCCAGGAGACCTGCGGGAGGGTGCCGCCCAGCACGTCGGCCTTGATCGCGGCGACGATGTCGTCCGGGGTGCTGCCGGTGACGGCGGGCACGGACGCCATGCCCTTGACGGCCAGGGCGCTGCCGGCCGGGGCGGCGGCGAACTGGCTGAAGTAGGCGAGGGCGTTGTCGCCGTAGTTGTCGGCGGCGTTCTGGTAGACCTTCCAGCTCACGCCGGCGGTCTCCAGCGCCTCGGCGTAGGTCTGCCACCGCAGGCCCTTCTCGTCACCACCGTCGTAGGCCGGGCCGCCCGCGGTGCCGGCCGGGTCGATCTGGCCGGACCAGTGGTAGGTGCGGTTGGGGCCGGTCGCGCTGAGCACCGAGCAGTGGTACGCGTCGCAGATGGTCCAGTTCTCGGCCAGCGCGTAGTGGAACGGGATGTCCTGGCGGGTGAGGAAGCCGAGGGTGCGGACGTTGCCCTTGGCCGCGACCCAGGAGTCCATCCTGCCGTTGTTCCAGGCCTTGTGCTGGTCGCTCCAGCCGTGGGCGAGGTCGCCGTTGCACTGGGCGAGGCGCTCGGGGTCGGCGCCGCCGGCCGGCTTGGTGAGGCTGAACTGCCAGGGGTACTGGCGGCCGGTGCCGTTCGGCTGGTTGAACACGCTGTAGCCGCCGGCGATCTGGATCGCGCTGCGGTCGGCGAAGCCGCGCACGCCCTTCATCGTGCCGAAGTAGTGGTCGAAGCTGCGGTTCTCCTGCATGAGGATCACCACGTGCTGCACGTCCCTGATGGTGCCGGTCTGCGACAGCGCCGCGGTGTTCACGGCGGCGGGCGCCGCGCCCGCGGCGGTCGGGGCCGCCCCCGCGCCCCCGGCGCCGGTCATGGCCAGGCCCGCGGCGGCGGCTCCGGACAGCGTCACGAACTTCCTACGGCTCAGCTCGGCCATCAGCCCAGCCCGTCCCTTCACTACCGATGTTGTGTGCACAAGTCGGGGCTCATCGATCGCGGAGCAGTCTCCACCGGCGCCGAACCGGCCCACCAGATGCGGGCAGGAGGGTTGGTGGACTGTTCGTCCGGCCGTCATCGAGCGACCGCCGGCTGAACAGGGGACGGAAACTCCGGGGACGTGCGGGGGAGGGGTCGGCCGGCCTCAGCGGTCCTGGACGGTGATACCCAGGGCATGAGCGAACTGTGGTGCCAGTTCGAGGAGTTGATGCGAGTTGATGATCGCGCCGCGCAGCCCCAGGTGGCCGTCCGGGAGGCCGAGGCGGGTGGCGCCGCGCAGGTCCGTCCTGGTCAGCGCGGCCCCGCGCAGGTGGACCTCCTCCAGCGTCGAACCGGGGAAGGACACCTGGGTGAGCTTCGCGTCGGCGAAGTCCACGTCGCGCAGCAGGCAGTCCTCGAAGACGACGTCCCGCAGGACGGCCGCCCGCAGGTTGACCGCCTCCAGCTTGCACCCGCGGAACACCACCCGGCGCACGGCCGAGCCGTGCGCGGCGATCCCGGCCAGCACGCCGCCGACGAACGCGCTGTCCTGCCACTCGCCGTCGCTCAGGTCACAGGCCACCCAGCGGCCTGACTGCACCCACACGTCGGTGAAGCGGGCCTGGCGCAGCTTGACACCACTGAACGCGACGCCGGTGAGCGCGCATTCCAGGAACGTCGCCCCGGCGGCCGACTGGTCGGTGTACTCGCCGCCGTCGAAGTGCACGGTGTCGTAGCGCTCGTCGGCGCGCAGCGGCCCGGTGTGCGGGCGGAGCAGGTCGGCGAAGCGCAGGTCGGCGAGGCGGTCGGGGAAGTCGGGCACGTTGGGAGCGGTGTTCGGCACGGGGATGGCACCTCGCGGGGTCGGGCGGACGGGGTCTCGCCCGCATGCTCGCACGCGCCGCCGACAGAACCGGGAGCGCCCGGCCGCAGCCCACGGCGGCCGGGCGGTTCCGGGGGTCGGTCAGCCGCGCGCCCAGAGGGAGTTGACCCGGCTGCGCTCGGTTCCGTTCGGGTAGGGGTTGGTGCAGGACGTGCCGGGCCCGCCGCCGGACATCAGCTCGCTGCACGGCCCCGAGTAGTGGTCGGGCAGACCCAGCACGTGCCCGGTCTCGTGGGCCGTCACCCGCAGCGAGTTGTACTGCCGGTTCTGCTGGTAGTCCAGGAAGACGTACCCGCGTCCGTGGCCGTCGGTGCTGGCGTACGAGCCCCGCGAGTCGTTGCCCTCGTAGTAGCGGAAGTCGGCGGCCGAGCCGGCGCGCAGCTGGACGTTGCTCACCGAGCCGTTCCAGATCTGCGCGGCCTGGGATATCTGGGTGCGGAACGACGGGGCACTGCTGGCGTCGTAGGTGACGACGACGGTCGCGAGGTTCGGGTTGGCGGCCTGCTTGGCCTTGGCGGAGGCCATGACGGCCTGGAAGAACGCCTGGTTGTCGGCCGCCTCGGCGGCCGAGCCGGCGTACGCCGACCCGGCGGACGCGGAGGCGGTGTAGCCGGAGGCCGCCTGGGCGGCGGGCGCGGCGACGGCCGTCCCGGGCAGGGCGGCCAGGCCCGCGGCGAGCGCCAGGCCGAGGGCGGCGGACAGCACGGATCGAGGCATGACGGATCGAGACATGTGGGGGCTCCGATTCCTGCGGTGCGTGGCCGGTGGGGGCCGGCCGTGGGGGGCACCTGGTGAACGGGTGATGTCCACCGAGCTTCGGACAGCACGGCGGCGGGGCGGATGATGTCAACCCGCGATAGCCCCGTCCAATATCCCTGGTTTTCCCGGCTTTTGAGTCACCTTTGGCTTGACTTGACCTGTTCGCGCCCCTGGCATTCCGCTCCCCGGGCGATTAGGCTCCGCCCCGGGGAAGCAATCGTGCAGCGGGCCGCCCGATTCCGGCCGGACGGCCCGCCGCACCCCGACTTGGGCCGGGCTGCTACTCCGCGCCGTTGGCCCACAGCTCGTCGACCTGGCCGCGCTCGTTGCCGTCCGGGTAGGGGTTGGTGCAGGACGGGCCGGGTCCGCCGCCGGACATCAGCTCGCTGCACGGCCCCGAGTAGTGGTCGGGCAGGCCCAGCACGTGCCCGGTCTCGTGCGCGGTGACGCGCAGGGAGCTGTACTGCTGGTTCTGCTGGTAGTCGAGGAAGACGTACCCGTGGCCGTGGCCGTCGGTGCTGGCGTACGAGCCGCGCGAGTCGTTGCCCTCGTAGTAGGAGAAGTCGCCCTGGCCGCTGCTCTCCTGGAGCTGGACGTTGCGCACCGACCCGTTCCAGATCTGCGCGGCCTGGGATATCTGGCTGGTGAAGGACGGTGCGTTGCCCGTGTCGTAGGTGACGGTGACGGTCAGCAGCCACGGGTTGGCGGCCTGCTTGGCCTTGGCGGAGGCCATGACGGCCCGGAAGAAGGCCTGGTTGTCGGCGGCTTCGGCGGCCGAACCGGCGTACGCCGAGCCGGCCGTGGGCGTGTAGCCCGCGACGCTCGCGGCCGGTGCGGCGGGTGCGGCGACGGCCGTCCCGGGCAGGGCGCCGAGGCCCGCGGCGAGCGCGACGCCGAGGGCGGCGGACAGCACGGATCGGGACATGGCGGATCGAGACATGTGGGGGCTCCGAATCGCGGACCGCCCGGTCACCGGTGCCGGTTGGGGGCCGGCGGCGGCGGGCGGAATGTGGGGGCACCCCCGGCCTGCGGCGGGGGGTGGGAATCGCTGCCCCAGATTCCCCCCGGGCGCAGCCGTCGCGGATGATGTCAACCGGCGATAGCGCCGGCCAATACCGGTGGGCGTCCGCCGCGTTGATTCGTGTCATGTCCTTGGCGAGAAGGGTCGTCGACGTCTATGCTCCCGACGTGGAGCTCGACGTGAGACACCTCCGGGTGCTGTGCGCGATCGCCGACACCGGCAGCCTCCGCAAGGCGGCGCTCCAGCTCGGCATGACCCAGCCCTCCCTCACCACCCAGCTGCACCGGATCGAACGGGCCATCGGCGGCACCCTGTTCACCCGCGAGCAGACCGGCAGCCGGCCCACCGCGCTCGGCCACTCGGTGCTGTCCCGGGCCCGGCCGGTGATCACCGAGATGGCGGCGCTGGTCGCCGCCGCGCGCCAGGAGGCCCGGGAGTCGGCCGGCCCGGGCAGCCGGCGGCGGCTGCGGATCGGCAGCGTCGGCAGCCGGGCGGTGGCGGCCTGGCTACGCCGCGTCCACGAGCGGCTGCCGGACACCGACACCACCATCCACGTGGACATCTCCGCGAGCGCCCTGCTGCGGATGGTCGCCGCCGACCAGCTCGACGTCGCCTTCGTGTACGAGAGCGAGGGATTCCCGCTGCGCGTGCCCCCGGACGCGGAGCACCGGGTCCTGATGGCCCGCGAGCCGCAGTTCGTCGCGCTCGCGGCCGGCCACCCGGCCGCCGGCCGCCCGGTGGTCCACCTCGCCGACCTCGCCGAGGACACCTGGATGGTGGACCCGACCGCCGACCACGAGTACGCGGCGATGCGCCGGGTGTTCAGCGAGGCCGGCCTCAACCCCCGGGTGGTACAGGTCCGGGACAACACCACCGCCGCCGAACTGGTCGCCTCCGGCGAGGCCGTCCGCCCCTGCCAGCCGACGTCCCTGCCCGGCCCCGGGACGGTCATGCGCCCGGTCCACGGCGATCCGCTCGCCGTCCGCCTGCTGCTCACCTGGCGGCCCCGCACGCTCGCCCCGACCGCCCTGGAGGCGCTGTACGGCGAACTGCGGGCCGCCTACCTGGACCTCGCCAAGGTCAACCCGGCCTACCTGGCCTGGCTCGCCCGGCACGAGCCGGTGCTCCTCGGGCTGCGCCCGGAGACCGCTCACGCCTCCCTGGCGTGCATCGCGACGCCGACGGCCACCGTCGCCGCGCACACCAGGCCGGCCGCGAGGACCCCGGAGCCGCCGAGCGCCGTGCACGCCAGCACCAGCACCGCGCCGGTGGGCGCCAGCGCCTGTGCGGCACCGGTCTTGGTGTGCCGCGAGTGCAGCAACCAGACGGTGAACAGGTAGACGGCGGTCGGCACGGTGACCGTCCCGGTGGCCGCCGTCGCGGAGATCTCCGCCTTGTGCACGGCGGACTCCACCGCGACCTCCAGCCCGGTGCCGATCGCCGCCGCGGCGGCGAACACCACGTAGTGGCCGTAACCCCACGCGAACGCCTGCCGGTTGGAGCGCAGGTGCTCGTGCACCGGGCGGGCGAAGTAGATCCACCAGGCCGAGAAGCAGATCAGCAGCCCGCCGATCGCCACCGGCACCAGCCGCCCCAGCTCCTCGTGCTCGTCCACCGCCGACTGCACCGCGACCGTCGCCGCCGCGACCGCCTCGCCGAGCACGATCAGGGTGAACAGCCCGTACCGCTCCGCGATGTGGTGCGGGTGCCAGGTGGTCTGCATCCGCAGCTCGGCCCAGACCGGCACGGCCAGCTCGGCCAGCACCCCGATCGGGATGACGAACGGCCGGGCGCCGGGCGGCAGGAGCAGCACCACCACCCACCCGACCTGGCACAGCGTGATCCCCAGCGCGTACCGCAGGGCCACCCCGCGCGCCGGGCCCTCCTCGCTGGCGGCGGCGCGCAGCCACTGGGTGACCATCGCCAGGCGCATCACCACGTAGCCGGTCACCGCGAGGACCATGTCCTGCGCCTCGAAGAGCCTCGGCACACCGGCCGCGAGGATCAGCACCCCGGCGATCTGCACCAGCGTGGTGACCCGGTACGGCACGTCGTCGCAGTCGTACGCGGAGGCGAACCAGGTGAAGTTCATCCAGGCCCACCAGATCGCGAAGAACGCGAGCGCGAAGCCCCGCAGGCCCTCGCCGTAGTGCCCGGCCGCGAGGAAGTGGGCGAGCTCGCGCCCGGCCTGGCCGACCGCGACGACGAAGCAGAGGTCGAAGAACAGCTCCAGCGGCGTGGCGACCCGGTGCCGCTCGTTCCGGTCGCGCGGGACCATCCGGCGCACCGGGGGCGGGTCGGCGGGGGGCGGGTGGGGCACTGCGGCGGAATCGCTGGTCATCGCGCTGCTCCGGGACGGGGACGGACGGTTGGGCTGTCCCGCGCATCCTGGCAGCGGGGCGCGCCCGGCGCACGCACCGGCGCGGACCGGTGGGCGCCGGACCCGTCCCTTCTGTCCCTTTTCCCTCGTTCCTTTCCCCTTGCCGTCAGCCCCAGTTGACGCTCCGGTGCGCGAACCGGGTGACAGCGCGACGGGTTTCCGGGCGCGCCCGCGCCGTACCGCCCGAGCCGCCGGACCGGCCCGCTACATTCGTCCCGGTTGGAAAGCGAGCGCGGGCCCTGCGGGGCCCCACGACACGGGCGGCCTGCGGGCAACGCGGAAGGTCAAGGCCGGTGGCAGGACGACGGGGGCGGCAAGGCCGTCCCACCCGTGTCCGCACCACCGGCCTCGTGATCACCGCGCTGCTCGCCAGCGCCTGCCCTGCCGCCGCGACCGCGGTGATCGCCGCGTCGAGGGCGTCGGCTACTTCTCCCAGCCGATCTTGGTGTAGTCGGTCGAGGCCAGGCCGAACGCGCCGTAGTTGGCCAGGCCCTTGCGCGCCGCGACCACCTCGGGCCGCTGGTACAGCTCGACGGTGTGGCCGAGCTCCCAGATCTTGGCGTCCGCCTCGTTGTAGTACTTCGCGGCCTCCACCGGGTCGATCGTCCCGGCCGCCTTCTTCAGTAGCGCGTCGATCTCGGGGGTGCCGAGCTTCGAGTAGTTGCCGAAGACGTTGTCCCCCTCCGGCAGGCGGAAGTTGGTCAGGCTCTGGGAGAGCGGGAACGAGTCGGTGTTGCGCCAGCTGGCGAGGTCGAACTTGCCCACGTTGACGTACTTGGTGAAGAAGTCGTTCTTCGCCACCTTGTCGAGGTCGACCTTCACCCCGGCCTGCAGCCACATCGCCGCGGCCGCGGTGTACAGGTCGATCTGGGCCTGCGGACTGGAGTCGTTGTACACGAAGTGCAGTTCCAGCGACTGGCCGTCCTTGGTGCGCGGCTGGCCGTTGCCCGCCTCCTTCCACCCCGCGTCGTCCAGCAGCTTCTTCGCGGCGGGCAGGTCGAACTTCGCCCACTCGCCCGAGTTGTCCTGGTAGCCGGCCTGGTTCGGCATGAAGATGTGGTTGCCGAGCGGCTTGAACTGGACCGGCACGCCGTTGTTGGCGATCTTGATCAGCGAGTCGCGGTCGAGTGCCTTGCCGAGCGCCTGTCGCACCTTCTGGTCGGCCAGCGCGCCGCCCCCGCCGAAGGAGATGTGCACCTCGTCCCACGGGCTGGAGGCGCGGATCACCGTGTCCTTGTTGTCCTTGAGCTGGCCGTAGGCGGTCGCGGTGCCGGCCGTCGCGAAGTCGATCTCGTTGTTGAGGAACGACTGGGTGGTCGCCGCCTGGGACATCACCCGGAAGGTGACCTTGTCCAGCTTGGGCTTGGTGCCCCACCACGCCGGGTCCGGGACCAGGCTGATCGTCTGGGCCGTCTTGTCCGCGACGCCGAGCTTCAGCGCGCCGGCGGTGATCGGGATCTTCTCGATCCAGGCCTTGTTGAAGTCGTCGGCGGTGGCGATCCCGGCGGCCGGGATCAGCGGCCGGAAGAGGTTCTGCCAGTCCGCGTACGGCGTCGAGAAGGTGACCTTGACCTCGGACGGGTCGGCGCCCTGCTCGACGCCGGAGATCAGCTCGTAGCCGGACGAGTCGGCGATGTTGTAGCCGTCCTTCTTGCCGTTGCTGGCCTCCCAGTCGGCCTTGAAGTCCAGGTAGCTCAGCGCCTTGCCGTCCGACCACTTGGCCTTCGGGTTGAGCTTGTAGGTGATCACCTGCGGCGAGGTCGAGGTGACCTTGGCGTCCACCAGGTAGTCCGGGTTCGCGTGAAAGGTGCCCGCCGAGTCCGTGGAGAAGAGGGACGGTTCCAGGGCCCGCATGATGTCGACGGCGTCACCGTAGCGGCCGTCCACCTGGTAGGGGTTCCACTGGGTGATCCACTGGTACAGCGGGAAGCGCACCTCCCCGCCGTCCTTCAGCTGGTCCGGCGACTTGGGGTTGATGTCGTTGGAGCCCTGGCTCGGCGGCTCGCTCTTGGCCACGTTGTCGGCGGAGCCCCCACCGCCCGAGGTGCACGCGGTCGCCGCCAGGGCGACGGCTATCGCGAGGGCGGTGGCCCGGCCGAAGCGGCGGGCCGTGGTGGCAGCGTCCATGGGGGTCCCCCTGGAGAGTTCGTCGGGAATAAGGGACAGGAGATGTGCCGCGCGAGGTGTGGCGGGGCTTGAGTGTGGGCAGCCAAGTCGGCACCGAGCCAGCAGAACGTAACAGCCGTTCAGTTCCACGACCAGAGGCAGGAGTTCACGTCTGATCCAAAAGTCACACGCGGCAACACTCACGCAACACGGCGGCCGTACGCCGCTGGAACACTCTGACCAGCTGTTTCCCGACAGCCCGTGAAACGGCCCGCGCCCGGGCCACGACCGAAGGCCACCACCCGATGCCCACCAGACGCGTCGGCCCCACCCCCACCCAGGGCGGCCGCTGATGCTCCGCTACCTCGCGAAGCGGCTGAGCTACTACGCCGTCCTGCTCGTCGCAGCCGTGTTCCTGGCGTACGCGATATCCGCGGTCGCCCTCCAGCCGCGCACCTACTTCGAGGCCAAGGTCCCCCGTCCGTCCGCCGAATCGGTCGAGCACCAGCTCACCGCCCTCAACCTGAACGACCGCACCCCGGTGGTCGTGCGCTTCGGCCACTGGGCCGGCGGCCTGGTCCACGGCGACCTCGGCCGGACCATCCACGACACCCCGGTGACGGACGACTTCGGCCGGCGGATCTGGGTCTCGCTGCGGCTGCTGCTGATCGGCAGCCTGCTCGGCATGGTGCTCGGCGTCGCGGTCGGCGCCTGGAGCGCCGTGCGGCAGTACCGGATGTCCGACCGGCTGCTGACCCTGCTCTCCTTCGTCCTCCTCTCCACCCCGGTCTTCCTGGTCGCCCTCTTCCTCAAGAACGGCGCCATCGCCGCCAAGGACGCGGCCGGCCACGAGGTCGTCCCGTTCACCGGCTACGAGACCCCCGGACTCGCCGGCGGCCTCGGCGCCCACCTCTCCGACTGGGCGCTCCACCTGCTGCTGCCGACCATGTCGCTCGCGCTGTACGGCCTCGCCACCTACAGCCGCTACCAGCGCGGCATCATGCTCGACGTGCTCGGCTCGGACTACCTGCGCACCGCCGAGGCCAAGGGCCTCACCCGCGGCCGGGCCCTGCTCAAGCACGGGCTGCGCACCGCCGTGATCCCGATGTCGACGATGTTCGCCTACAGCTTCCTCGGCATCTTCACCGGCGCGGTGTTCACCGAGACGATCTTCGGCTGGCACGGCATGGGCGAGTGGCTGATCCAGGCGATCAACGAACAGGACGTCAACTCCGTCGTCGCGGTCAACCTGTTCACCGCCGTCGTGGTCCTCGCCTCCGGCTTCCTCGCCGACACCCTGCACGCCGCCCTCGACCCGCGCGTGCGGTCCTGACCGGAGAGGTGACCCGGATGACCACCGTCGTCGTAGAACCGGCCGAACCCGCCGCCCCGGCCCCCGCGCCCCGCGGCAACGGCCGCGCCCGGCTCGTCCTCACCCGGCTGCTCGCAGCCCGCGGGGCGGTCGTCGGGGCCCTCCTCGTCCTGCTGCTGTTCGCGCTCGCCTTCGGCGGGCCGTACCTGACGCGGTGGGACTACGCCGCCCCCGACTTCACCGCCCTGCACCAACCGCCCTCCGCCCAGCACTGGTTCGGCACCAACGGGATCGGGCAGGACGTCTTCGCCCAGTCCGTCCGCGGCCTGCAGAAGTCGCTGGTCATCGGCCTGCTGGTGGCGCTCTTCTCCACCGTGCTCGCCTCACTGGTCGGCGCGTGCGCCGGCTACTTCGGCGGCTGGGCCGACCGCTGTCTGATGTTCGTCGTGGACCTGCTGCTGGTCTTCCCCAGCTTCCTGATCATCACGATCGTCTCGCCCCGGCTGAAGAGCACCGGCTGGATCGCCTTCGTCCTGCTGCTGGCCCTGTTCAACTGGATGATCACCGCCCGGGTGGTCCGGTCCATGACGCTCTCCCTGCGCGAGCGCGAATTCGTCCGCGCCGCACGCTTCATGGGCGTCCGGCCGCTGCGGATCATCCTGCGGCACGTCCTGCCGAACGTCGCCTCCTTCCTCATCATCGACGCCACCATCGCCGTCGGCGGCGCCGTCATGAGCGAGACCGCGCTCTCCTACTTCGGCTTCGGCGTCAAGCCGCCGGACGTCTCGCTCGGCACCCTGCTCGCGGCCGGCACCAGCGAAGCTCCGGTGTTCCCCTGGCTCTTCTACTTCCCCGCCGCGCTGCTGGTGCTGTTCGTCCTCGCCGTCAACCTCATCGGCGACGGGCTGCGCGACGCCCTCGACCCCACCGCCGCGGGCGCGCCCCGCCGCCGCGCCCGGAGGAAGAAGCCGTGACCACCACCGTCGGCACCACCGTCGATACCCCCCTGCTCGCCGTCCGCGACCTGCGCGTCGACTTCGCCGGACCGCAGGGCCCGGTCCCGGCCGTGCGCGGGGTGGACCTCACCCTGCGGCGCGGCGAAACCCTCGGCATCGTGGGCGAGTCCGGATCCGGGAAGTCCGTCACCGCGCTGTCCGTCCTCGGGCTGCTGCCCGGCACCGCCCGGGTCCGGGGCTCGGTGCAGCTGGACGGGCGGGAGCTGGTCGGGCTGCCCGGCCGGGAACTCGCCTCGATCCGCGGCCGGCGGGTCGCGATGGTCTTCCAGGACCCGCTCTCCGCCTTCACCCCGGTCTACCGGATCGGTGACCAGATCGCCGAGGCGATCCGCGTCCACCAGAAGACCGACAAGGCCGCCGCCCGCCGTCGCGCCGCCGAACTCCTCGACCTCGTCGGCATCCCGGCTCCCGACCGCGCGCTCGACAGCTTCCCGCACGAGTTCTCCGGCGGCATGCGCCAGCGCGCGATGATCGCCATGGCCATCGCCAACGACCCCGACATCCTGCTCGCCGACGAGCCCACCACCGCCCTGGACGTCACCATCCAGGCCCAGGTGCTCGACGTCCTGCGCACCGCCCAGCGGGAGACCGGCGCCGCGCTGGTGCTGGTCAGCCACGACCTCGGGGTGATCGCCGGGACGGCCGACCGGGTCGCGGTGATGTACGCGGGCCGGGTGGTCGAAACGGCCGGCGTGGACGACCTGTTCGCGGCCCCGCGCCACCCGTACACGCTCGGCCTGATCGGCGCGGTGCCCCGGCTCGACGGGCTCGGCGGGCCGCTCGTCCCGATCCCCGGAAGCCCGGCGCCACTGGCCGACCTGCCGCCCGGCTGCCCGTTCGCCGCGCGCTGCCCGCTCGCCGAACCTCGCTGCTCGGCGGCCGAACCGGAACTGCTCGGCGAGGACGGCCACTTGGCGGCGTGCGTGCGCTCGGCGGAGCTGGCCGAGCAGCGGCCCGCGCCGGCCGACGTCTACCCCGTGCCGGAGGTACCCGCCCCCGCCGTGACCGGGGAACGCGACACTCGGCCGCAGGTACTGGCGGTCAGCGGGCTCGGAAAAACGTTTCCGCTCCTCAAGGGCACGGTGTTCAAGCGCCGCGTCGGCGAGGTCTACGCCGTGGACGGCGTCGACCTGGACCTCCGCGAGGGCGAAACCCTCGGCCTGGTCGGCGAATCCGGCTCCGGCAAGTCCACGACGCTCTTCGAGCTGCTCGACCTCGCCGCCCCCGAGACCGGCCGCATCGAGCTCCTCGGACAGGACACGTCCCGGCTCACCCGCGCCGAGGCCCACCGGCTCCGCTCGCAGCTGCAGATCGTCTTCCAGGACCCGATGGCCAGCCTCGACCCCCGGATGCCGGTCGGCGACATCATCGCCGAACCCCTGCGCGCCCGGCGCGCCGCCCGCGACGAGATCGCCCGCCGGGTGCCCGAACTGCTGCGCCAGGTCGGCCTCGACCCGGAGCACGCCGGCCGCTACCCGCACCAGTTCTCCGGCGGGCAGCGCCAGCGGATCTCCATCGCCCGCGCCCTGGCCGTCCGCCCCAGGCTGCTCGTCCTGGACGAACCGGTCTCCGCGCTCGACGTCTCCATCCAGGCCGGGATCCTCAACCTGCTGCAGTCGCTCAAGGCCGCACTGGGCCTGTCCTACCTCTTCGTCTCGCACGACCTCTCGGTCATCCGGCACCTCGCCGACCGGGTCAGCGTGATGTACCTCGGACGGACGGTCGAGCAGGGCGACGTCGCCGGCGTCTTCGACCGCCCCCGCCACCCGTACACCCGCGCGCTGCTCTCCGCCGTCCCCCTGCCCGACCCGGCCGCCGAACGCGCCCGGGACCGGATCCTCCTCGCGGGCGATCCGCCCTCCCCCACCCAGCGGCACGCCGGCTGCCCCTTCCGCACCCGCTGCCCGGTCTACGCCCGCCTCGCGGAGCCCGGAGCGCGGACCCGGTGCGAGGAGGAGAGGCCCGCGCTCGCGGGGGACGGGCACCAGGCGGCCTGCCACTTCCCGGAGGCCGCATGAGGGCCCTCACGGGGATCCCACCCTGCGTGATCGGCCGAATACGATTCGGCGGATCGCCCCGGTCCCGTGTAATGTCTTCCGCGTCAGCAGGCGCCGCTAGCTCAGTTGGTTAGAGCAGCTGACTCTTAATCAGCGGGTCCGGGGTTCGAGTCCCTGGCGGCGCACAGACAGCCGGAAGGCCCCTTGCGAGAGCGAGGGGCCTTCCGGCGTTTCCGGTCCCTGCCGCCGGCCCTCCGCCCGCAGGTCAGCGGGTGTCGAGGATCGCCGAAGCCACCGCGTCCGGACGGTCGAACATCACCAGGTGCCCGGCCGGGGCCGTGGTGCGGAAGTCCGCGCCGAGCAGGGCGGCGAGCTCGCGCTGCTCGGCGAGCCAGGCCTCCGTCCGCCGGGAGCGCAGGCCGTCGTCGGCGGCGAGCACGGTGACCGGCAGGCCCTCGGGCAGGGCCCGGGTGCGGCGCAGCCCGTCGAGCTCGGCGGCGACGTCGAGGTAGCGGGCGTTCTCCCGGAGCAGCGCGCGCAGCGCCCGCCCGGTGCGGTAGCAGTGCCGGACGAGGCCCGGCGGGGCCAGGTCCTCGCGGCGGACGGTGGTGAGCCGGGCGGTCAGCCGGCGGGCGGCCGGGCCGAGCAGATAGGGCACGGCGAGGGCGGTGGCGGCGCCGGCGGCGCCCCGCGCGGCGAGGTCGCGCAACCCGGGGGCGGGCAGCGGCCGGGGCGCCGGTTCGACGCTGCCGTCGACGAGGACCAGCCCGGCCGCCCGCTCGGGGTGCAGCCGGGCGAAGGCCTCGACGTGGAAGCCGGCCAGCGAGTGCCCGGCGAGCGTGCACGGCTCGCGCAACCCGAGGGCGTCCAGCACGGCCCGGATGCGCCCTGCCTCGCCGGCCGCCGTCGGGGCGGGCCGGCCGGTGGCGGGTTCGGGGGCGCTCAGGCCGTAGCCGGGACGGTCGAAGCGGACGACGGTGCGGTGGGGGGCGAGGAACGGGACGACGAGGTCCCAGTCGAACCAGCTGCTGCCGAGGCCGCCGGTGAGCACGCAGACCGGGCCGTCGCCCTCGGTGCGGACGTGCAGCGGGACGCCGTCGATGCGCAGGAACGTCGCTCGGACGGGCTCGGGGCCGGCCGCCGTCATACCGGCTCCCGGCCCGCCCGGTCCCGGGTGGGCGCGGCCCGGTCGCGCGCCCGCCGGTCGTCGGCCTCCTCCCGGAACAGGCTCCGGGCGAGGACGCCCAGCCAGAGCGCGACCAGCAGCACCTGGAGCCGCTGGCCGGCCCCGAGCGCCCAGGTGCCGTGGCCGGCCTGGAAGGCGCCGATCGCGGCGAGGCTCCAGGTGGTCGCGAGCAGTTCGGCGCCGAGCAGCCAGGGCCCGTACCGGCGCACCGGCGGCCACCATCCGTAGCGGCGCGCGGCGACGGTGAGCGCGACGAGCCCGGCGAGCGCGCCGATCACGGCCAGGCTGCTGGTGACGGCGTGCGCGGTGTGGGTGGCGGGCACGAGCCCGGCCGTCTCGCGGGCGGCGCACTCCTCGTCGCGCGTCGGGGTGCAGCTGAGCGGCAGCCGGGAGTCGGCGGCGGTCGCCGCGCCGAACAGGGCCAGGGCCGACCAGCCCGCCGTCGCCCAGTGGTGGCGGGGCTGCGGGGTGCCGGTTCGGCGGGCGGCGTCGACCGGTTCGGTGCCGATGAGCGCGGTGCCGGCCGCCGCGAGGACGGCCAGGCCGGCGACCAGGTCGGTGGCCCGGAAGAGCCCACCCAGCGGCTGGTCCGCGGCGGCGAGTTCGCTGATGTACGCCTGGACCGGGTCGAGTCCGGTGCTCAGGACGACCTCCAGCACCCAGGCGGTGTACGCCACGGCGCTGGTCAGCAGCAGGACGCCGACGGCTCCGCGGGCGCGCGGACGTCCGGTGGGGCTGGGCACGTTTCCACCCTAACCGCGGCCAAACCCCACCCCAACCGGGAGGAAACGGGCAATGCCGACCCGGTACGGCCGGACACGGTTCGAGGCACCCCTCGGAACCGTGTATTGTTTTCCAGGTCAGCAGGCGCCGCTAGCTCAGTTGGTTAGAGCAGCTGACTCTTAATCAGCGGGTCCGGGGTTCGAGTCCCTGGCGGCGCACAGACAGTGGGGAGTCCCTCGCATCAGCGAGGGGCTCCCTAACTTTTTTGCCCATGGCGTCCGTTTTGCGTGCGTTTTGGATGTGATGTCGGTCTCGATTGCCGCTCCGGAGGAGCCGATCGACCCATCCCGTTCGTCCTGGGCGGTAAACCGGAATCGGGACAAAGGTCCCCGAACCACGTTGTCCCCGTCTGTGCAGGCCGGCCCGGTCCGCCCGCAGGAAAGGCCGCGCCTTGTCCAGAGATCCCCAGGGCGGCAAGAAGCGCCGTCCCAAGCGCACCGGCTGGCGCCGGCTGATACCGACCTGGCGGATGACGCTGCTCGGCCTCGCCGCCTCGATCCTCCTCGGCGTCGGTCTGTTCGCCCTCGGCATCGCGCTCGTGAAGGTCCCCGACGCGCACGCCGCGGCCACCGCCCAGAGCAACACCTGGCTCTACGCGGACGGCTCGGTGATCACCCGCACCGGCCAGACCAACCGGCAGAACGTCGGCCTGGACAAGGTCTCCCCCGCCGCCCAGCACGCCGCGCTGGCCGCCGAGGACCGCAACTTCTACCACGAGGGCGCGGTCAACATGCAGGGCCTGGCCCGCGCCGCCCTCAACACCGCCAGGGGCGAGGGCACCCAGGGCGGCTCCACGATCACCCAGCAGTACGTGAAGAACACGTACCTGAACCAGAAGCAGTCCGTCACCCGCAAGGTGAAGGAACTCTTCATCGCCATCAAGGTGGACGCCACGGAGAGCAAGGACGACATCCTCTCCGGCTACCTGAACACCTCCTACTACGGCCGCGGTGCCTACGGCATCCAGGCCGCCGCCCAGGCGTACTTCGGCGTCGACGCCTCCGCGCTCAACCCCGCCCAGGGCGCCTACCTGGCCACCCTGCTCAACGCGCCGAGCGCGTACGACGTGGCCACCGCGACCCCGGCGGGCAAGCAGAACGCCGTCAACCGCTGGAACTACGTCATGGACGGCATGGTCAAGGAGGGCTGGCTCTCCGCCGACGAGCGCGCCAGGACCAACTTCCCCGACGTCCGCGACCCGCAGCCCAACCCCGGCCTGTCCGGCCAGTCCGGCTACCTGGTCGACGCGGCCACCCAGTACCTCACGTCCAGCGGGGTCATCAGCGACAACGAGCTGGCCAAGGGCGGCTACACGATCAAGCTGAGCATCGACCCGAGCCGCCAGCAGGCCCTGCAGGACGCCGTCCAGGCGCAGCTGCACGACACCCTGAACCCGGACAAGCGCAAGAAGGACGCGGCCGCCCAGGCCGGCGCCGCCTCGGTCGACCCGAAGACCGGCGCGGTCGTCGCCCTCTACGGCGGCGTCGACTACGTCAAGCACTACGTCGACAACGCGACCCGCCGCGACTACCAGGCCGGCTCGACCTTCAAGGCGATCGCCCTCGCGGCCGCGTTCGAGAACAACGCCAAGACCCAGGACGGCCGGACCGTCACCCCGCGCACCGTCTACGACGGCACCAGCGGCCGCAAGGTCCGCGGCGGCAAGGGCACCCCGTACGCTCCGCCGAACGAGGGCGACGTCAGCTACGGCCAGATCTCGCTCCAGCAGGCCATCGACAAGTCGGTGAACTCGGTGTTCGCCCAGCTCGCCCAGGACACCGGGCTGCAGAAGGTCAAGGACACCGCGGTCGCGCTGGGCCTGCCCGGCAGCACCCCGGGGCTCGACCCGGTGCCGTCCATCCCGCTGGGCGCGGCCACCCCGAGCGTGCTCGACATGGCCGGCGTGTACGCCACGCTCGACAACGGCGGCAAGCAGATCACGCCGTGGCTCGTGCAGTCGGTGGACCGCGAGGGCGAGGCCGTCCAGCTGCCCGCGCACAAGACCACCCAGGCGATCAGCGCGGACACCGCGAACCGGGTCACCTCGATGCTCCAGGGCGTCGTGAGCGACCCGGGCGGCACCGGCTTCCGGGCGAAGGCGCTGGGCCGGCCGGCGGCCGGCAAGACCGGCACCACGGACGACCAGAAGTCGGTGTGGTTCGTCGGCTACACCCCCGAGCTCGTCACCTCGGTCGCGCTCTTCGGCCAGGACCCTGGCACCGGGGCGCAGGTCAGCCTGAGCGGCGTCGGCGGAATCGACGGCGCGGCGGGTGGCCAGTACCCGGCGCAGATCTGGACCAGCTACATGAAGGCCGCACTCAAGGGCCAGCCCGTGAGCGACTTCCCGGACCCGTCGGACGGCGGCGACTCCGGTGCGACCGACGCGCCGAGCTCCCCCGCCACGCCGTCCGGCACCCCGTCGACGGGCAGCGCCACCGGCAACCCGAACGGCGGCGCGAGCAGCCAGCCGAGCAGCGGCTCGAACGGCTCGCAGAACGGCGGGTCGACCGGGTCCCCGAACGGCGGCTCGAACGGCTCCGACGGCTCGAACTCCGGCGGGAACACCGTGCCGACCGCGCCGCCCACGACGCAGCCGACCCCGGACCCCACGTCGAAGCCGACGACCAGGCCCACCACCCGTCCGACCCCGACCACGCAGCCGACGGCCGGCCCCACGACGCAGCCCACCACCCAGCCCACGGTCGGGACGGCCAACGGCGGCACAGGGGCCGGGCCGGGGAACTGATCCCGGCTCGTCCCATCCGGTGGCTCCCACGCCCCGGGGTCCCATCCGGCCCCGGGGCGTTGCCGTGTGCCTTTGCTCCTCCTCGCCCCCTTACTCCCCGCGGGCGAGCGGTGTGAATACTCCGCTGCGTACAGGTGCCTGCAGGACCAAACGGCGAAATGGTGCCTTACACAACCGGCGGTATGACTGTCACAATGCGTCGGTGCACCAAACAACGGCCCCGTCCGCCCGCCCCTCCGGACGAACCCTCGGCCTCGGCCTCGCGCTGATCTCCGCCTGCGCGTTCGGCGGCTCCGGCACGGCCGCGAAGCCGCTGATCGAGGCCGGGCTCTCCCCGCTCCACGTGGTCTGGCTGCGGGTCACCGGCGCCGCCGTGGCCCTCCTGCCGATCGCCTACCGCCACCGCGACGCCGTGCTCCGGCGCCCCGGCCTGCTGATCGGCTTCGGCCTGCTCGCCGTCGCCGGCGTCCAGGCCGGCTACTTCGCGGCGATCTCCCGCATCCCGGTCGGCGTGGCCCTGCTCATCGAGTACCTCGGCCCGCCGCTGCTCATCGGCTACGTCAAGTTCGTCCAGCGCAAGCCCGTCAGCCGGGGTGCGGCGATCGGCGCCGCGGTCGCCGTGACCGGCGTCGCCTGTGTCGTGGAGGTCTGGAACGGCCTGGGCTTCGACGCGCTCGGCGTCCTGTTCGCGCTCGGCGCCGCCTGCTGCCAGGTCGGCTACTTCGTGCTGGCCGACGCCGGCCGGCGGGGCGAGCGACCCGTCGACCCCCTGGCCGTCAGCGCGTTCGGCCTGCTGATCGGCGCGGTCGTGCTCACCGTGGCGACCCGGCCCTGGGAGGCCGACTGGAGCCCGCTCGGCGGGGACGTCGTGATGAACGGGCACTCGCTGCCCGCGTTCCTCCCGGCCTCCTGGATGGTGCTGGTGGCGACCGTCCTCGCCTACCTGACCGGCGTGGTCGCCATCGGGCACCTCTCGCCGCCGGTCGCCGGAGTGGTGGCCAACCTGGAGGCCGTCGTCGCCACCGTGCTGGCCTGGATCCTGCTCGGCGAGCGCCTCGGGCTGCCGCAGCTCGCGGGCGGCCTGCTGGTGCTCGCCGGGGCTTTCGCGGCCCAGGCGAGCAAGCCGGCGGATGCCGCGGGGGTGCCGGACGCCGTCGCGGTGGACGCCGTCGCGGTGGACGCCGTCGCGGTGGACGCCGTCGCGGCTGAACCCGTCGCGCGGGCGGTGGCGGCCGAGGCCGTCACGGTGGACGCCCGGGAGCCGGCCACCGCCGAGAGCGGGGTCAGCGGCCGACCCAGCCGAACCAGTCGAAGTGGTTGAGCGGCCACACGACGGCCGACACCGGCCCCACCACGTTGCCCACCGGCACCGCGCCGCCACCCGGGCCGCTGCGGTGGTAGCGGGAGTCCGCCGAGTCGCTGCGGTGGTCGCCCTCCACCCAGATGTGCCCGGCCGGCACCGTCACCGGTCCGAAGTCCAGGCCGGCGCAGGAGTCGTCGCCCGGGTGGAGGTACGGCTCGTCGACCTTCTTCCCGTTCACGGTGAGCGTGGTGCCGGCGCACTGCACGGTCTGGCCACCGGTCGCGATCACCCGCTTGACCAGGTAGTTGTCGTCCTTCGGCGGCACCAGCCCGACGAAGCTCAGCGCCGAGGTGAGCGCGTCGGTGAGCGGGTTGGCGTCGACCGGCTGCGGCGGGAGCCAGTCACCCGGGTCCTTGAAGACCACCGGCTGCCCCGGCTCCGGCTCCCAGCCGGTCAGCGGCGCCAGCTTGTTCACCCCGACCCGGTCGCCGATCCGCAGCGTGTTCTCCATCGAGCCGGACGGGATGGTGAACACCTGGAGCAGACAGGTCTTGATCAGCAGCGCGAGCGCCAGGCCGACCGCGATCATCGCCGGGATCTCGATCCACCACGGCCGCGGCTTGCGCCCCCTCCGCCGGGCCCTGCGGGCGCGTCCGCCACGGGCCCGGCGGCGGGCCTCGGCGCGACCGCCGGGGGCGGCGGAACTCTCGGCACGGCCCTCGGCCTCGCTCGGCGTTTCGGGCAGATTCACCGCCATCGTCGCTGCTCCACCTCTCCGGCTGCGGAAACCTGCACGCTACGCCAACCGTGGAGCCTCACGAAATCCGGGCTTTAGCCGCCTCCGACACCCCCGGCACCCCTGACACCGGGGCCACGGGACGCGGCTTCACCGCCACGGAGCCCGCCGATACCGGTCGAAAACAGTCAGAACCGGTCGGCCTCGGTCAGCGCTGGGCCTTCTCGCACCCGCGGTTCTCGTGCGCGGAGCCTCAGGCGCGAGCGATCGCCTCGTGGTGGCGGATGACCTCGGCGATGATGAAGTTCAGGAACTTCTCAGCGAAGACCGGGTCCAGCTTGGCCCCGGCGGCCAGCTCGCGCAGCCGCTTGATCTGGTCCCGCTCCCGCGCCGGATCGGCCGGCGGCAGCTTGTGCTCGGCCTTGAGCCGGCCGACCCGCTGGGTCGCCTTGAAGCGCTCGGCCAGCATGTGGACCACCGCGGCGTCGATGTTGTCGATGCTCTCGCGCAGGCTGGTCAGCTCGGCGCGCACGGCGTCGTCCACCCCCTCGGGCAGACCGGCGTCGGAGGTCGTGGGGTGGTCCGTCATCGCGGCGGCTCCCGGAAAGGCTGGTGGTGGACCCGGCCGTACGGCGGCCGGGCTCGGGCCCGCGCCAATCTAACAGGGCCCCCGGCCCCGGTCCCCTCCATTGCGCCCGACCGTCCACGATCCGGACAGCGCACGCACCGCCGCACCGCCGGGTGCCCGAAGTGCCCGGGGACGGACCCGGACTCGCCGTAGGCTGGTGCGTGCATGACCGGAAGTGACGCATCAGCAGTTCCTCGGCAATGTCAGCAATGGAGGTACCGATCGTGGCTACGACCCGCACCGCCCGCACCGCCTGGGAGGGCAACCTGCTCCAGGGCAAGGGGCAGGTGACCTTCGCCTCGTCCGGCATCGGTGAGTACCCCGTCTCCTGGGCGGCCCGCGCCGAGGAGCCCAACGGCAAGACCAGCCCGGAGGAGCTGATCGGCGCCGCGCACTCCGCGTGCTTCTCGATGGCCCTCTCGCACGCCCTGGCCGGCGCGGGCACCCCGCCCACCAAGCTGGACACCCAGGCCGACGTCACCTTCCAGCCCGGCGCCGGCATCACCGGAATCCACCTGACCGTGGTCGGCGACGTCCCGGGCCTGGACGAGGCCGGCTTCGTGAAGGCCGCCGAGGACGCCAAGGCGAACTGCCCGGTCAGCCAGGCCCTCACCGGCACCACGATCACCCTGACGGCCACGCTGGCCTGACGTTCCGGCGGACACCCTGCCGACCGAGGCCCCACCCCGCTTGACGCTCCCGGCGCGCAACCGGCGCCAGGGAGCGCGGGTTCGGCGCACACGCCCCTGGCGCACATCATGTGATGTGTACCGGGGGCGTCTGCATGTACCACCACGGTTGACCCCAAAGCGGGCGAATCACCCTGGCGGCGGTCACCGCGCGTTGCCGACGCGTCCTATGATCGGCCGCAGCGCCCTGTTCTTCACGCGGGTGTCCACGCGGTCTCCCCCACGCGGCAGTTCCCCGCCGGGCGTCCCCGCGCCGGACCGACCCCGAGGACCGCGACAGAGTGCGGAGCCGGCCGCCGCAGTCCCGGGTGACCGGCCGGACCAGCATCAGGCGTCAGCAGCGGACGGGAGCATGCCGTGCCGGGCCAGAACGAGGGGGCCGACGCACACCACCCGGGGGTGGTCCTGGAGGACGGGCCCACGAGCCGGGACGGAACCCGGGACAGCCCCCCCGAGGTGGCCCCGAACACGGCACCCGAGGTGCTCCTCTGCCCCACCTGCTCGGCGCCGCTGACCAACGGCGCCCACCGGGCGGACGACGGGACCGACCGGATGCTCACCGCGCTGCGGGCCAGCGAGTCCCGCTTCCGGGCCGCCTTCTGCGACGCCGTCATCGGCATGGCCCTGATCGACCCCGACGACCGGATCATCGAGGTCAACCCCGCCTTCGCGGCGCTGCTCGGCCGTGGTGTCGGCGAACTCGTCCGCACCCACCTGCACGAGATCCTCGACCCCGAGGGCATGCCGCACCGACTCTTCCCCGCCCTCGCCCACGGCGGACGCGAGCGGTTCCGGGTCGAGAAGCAGCTCAAGCACCGCGAAGGCCGCACGGTCTGGAGCAAGGTGACCGTCTCCCTCATCCGGGACAGCGCCGGACACCCCCTCTACACCCTCGCCCTCGTCGAGGACATCACCGAACAGCGTCGGCTCGGCGACCGCCTCGAGTACCAGGCCCTCCACGACCCGCTGACCCGGCTCCCCAACCGGACCTACTTCTTCGAGCGCCTCGACGCCGCCTGCCTCGCCGGCGACCCCCGCCCCGCGGACGGGCGCCGCGTCGGCGTCTGCTACCTCGACCTCGACGGCTTCGCCGCGATCAACGAGACCCTCGGCCACCACATCGGCGACCAGCTCCTGATCGCCGTCGCCACCCGGCTGCGCCGCGGCTTCTCCGGGCACAGCACCCACCTGGTCGCCCGGATGGGCGGCGACGAGTTCGCCGTCCTCGTCACCGACAGCGCGGGCAGCGAGCAGCTCACCGACCTGGCCGCCCGCATCCTCGAAGCCCTGGAGCTCCCCTTCGACATCGCCGGCCACCGCCTGGCGATCACCGCCAGCGTCGGCGTCGTCGAACGCTCCGTGCACGAGACCACCCCCACCGACCTGGTCAAGGACGCCGACGCCACCCTCTACTGGTCCAAGGCGGACGGCCGCGCCCGCTGGACCCTCTACGACCCCGACCGCGGCGCCCACCAGCTCACCCGCCAGCTCCTCGCCACCGCACTGCGCCCGGCCCTCGAACGCGGCGAGTTCACCATCGAGTACCAGCCGCTGGTCGGCCTCGCCGACGGCGCGGTGCACGGCGCCGAAGCCCTGGTCCGCTGGCGTCACCCCCGCTACGGGACGCTCTCGCCCGACCGCTTCATCCCGCTCGCCGAGGAGTCCGGCGCGATCGTGCCGCTCGGCAAGTGGGTGCTGGAGGAGTCCTGCCGTCAGGCCCGGCAGTGGCTCACCGAGTTCCCCGACACCGAGACCTTCGTCAGCGTCAACCTGGCCGCCCGGCAGATCTGGGACTCCGACGTCGTCGCCGACGTCGCCCGCGCCCTCGAACGCACCGGCCTGCCCGCCCGGCTGCTCCAGCTGGAGATCACCGAGAGCGCCCTGCTCGGCCCCGGCGGCCGCCCGCTCCAGGCCCTGCAGGCGCTCGCCGACATGGGCGTCCGGATCGCCATCGACGACTTCGGCACCGGCTACTCGAACCTCGCCTACCTCTCCCGCCTGCCGGTGCACGTGCTCAAGCTCGACGGCACCTTCATCGAGGGCTTCCGCGACCCGGCCCCGGCCGGCCGCCCCGACCACCCGGCCCCCGACAGCCGACGCAGCGACGCCGACGAGCAGATCGTCGGAGCGATGGTCCAGCTGGCCCACACCCTGGGCCTGACCGTCACCGCCGAGGGCATCGAGAACGCCGCGCAGGCCGAACGCCTCCGCCTCACCGGCTGCGACACCGCCCAGGGCTGGTACTTCGCCCGCCCCGGCGACGCCGAACGCGTCGCCGCCATACTGCGCCAGTCCCGCCCCGCCCCCCGGTAACGGGCCAGAGCGCGAGCCCCGTCCGGCGGCCGGCGCGTCCGCAGCGCCGAGTACCGGAATCCCCGCAACCCCGGCCACGACGATGGCCGGGGGCAGGCGGTGGTCGTCAGGCGGTGGCCGTCAGGCGGTGGCCGTCAGGCCGTAGGCCTCGGCGATCCGGCCGTAGGAGCGCAGGCGGGCCTCGTGGCCGTGGATGTGGGAGGTGATCATCAGCTCGTCGACGCCGGTCCGCTTGCGCAGGGCTTCGAGGCCGTCGGCGACCTCGCCCGGGGCGCCCATGACCACGTTGGCCAGCCAGTTGTCGATGAAGTCCGCCTCGACCGGGCTGTACGGGTGGGACTCGGCCTCCTCCGGCGTGGGGATCGGGCCGGGGGTGCCGCGGCGCAACCGGAGCATGCCCAGGGCCGCGGAGCGGGCGAGGCGGCGGGCGGAGTGCTCGTCGTCGGCGGCCACCGCGCTCACGCCGATGAGGGCGTAGGGCTCGGTGAGGACGGCGGAAGGACGGAAGGAGTCCCGGTAGAGGTCGAGTGCCGGGAGGGTGTTGGCACTGCTGAAGTGGTGCGCGAAGGCGAAGGGCAGGCCGAGACGCCCGGCGAGCCGGGCGCTGAAGCCCGAGGACCCTAGGAGCCAGATCGGTGGGCGGGCGTCGCCGTTGGGGACGGCCGTGAGCCGGGCGTACGGATGGCCGGCCGGGAAGTCGCCGTCGAGGAAGTGGGTCAGTTCCGCGAGCTGCTGGGGGAAGTCGTCGGCGCCCTCGGCGAGGCCGCGGCGCAGTGCCCGGGCGGTGGCCTGGTCGGTGCCGGGGGCGCGGCCGAGACCGAGATCGATCCGGCCGGGGTGCAGGGCCTCCAGCAGGCCGAACTGTTCGGCGATGGCGAGCGGGGCGTGGTTGGGGAGCATGACGCCACCGGAGCCGAGCCGGAGCGTGGTGGTGTGAGCGCCCAGGTGGGCGAGCAGGACGGCCGGGGTGGAGCTGGCGACGCCGGGCATGCCGTGGTGCTCGGCGACCCAGAAGCGGTGGTAGCCCCAGCGCTCGGCGTTCTGGGCGAGTGCGGTGGTGGCGGCGAGTGCCTCGGCAGGGGTGTGGCCGGCGCCGACGGTCGCGAGGTCGAGGATCGAGAGCGGGGCGGGTGCGGTGCCGCGGGCGGTGCCCCGGATCGCGGGGGCGGGCGGCTCGGTACCGTGTGTCTGCTGGTCCTCGGTGGTCATGCCGCTCGCCTTTCCGGTCTCTTCTACTCCTGCCGACCGGGGGCAACCACCGTCCGGCGCCCGCTGTTCCCTACTTCCGGGGTGTCTCGCGGCACACCTCCGGAGCCGCCGCTCGATCCGCGACCGGATCCGTCGCCGACCGGACGTTCGGCTGACGCAGCGCCAGCGGCCGGACACGCGTGGCGACTTCACGCCAGAGCCGGAAGTCGCCAGCCGCAGGCCTCGCGATGGACCGCCGGCGTCCGGCAGGCTGGTGATCAGGAGCGAGGGCATCGATGGGAAGCCCCCCGCTCCCGTTGACAAGATCGCCGGGCTGGACCAGTTCCGGACGATCCATGCGAGCCCCCGGAGTGGAAACCCCGCTCCGGGGGCTCGTTCCATTCCAGGTGCGGCCCGCATCCGCCCGGCAGGGCGCGGATCGGGCAGGGGCTCCGCACCCGGCGGGAAGTGCGGCAGCATGGAATGTGGCACGGATCACTCCGGCGGCAGGCGCCGCCGACCGCGACGGCTTCGTTCCCCGGCTGTGATCCCGCGCATACCGGGGTGCTTCATGGCATGAAAAGTCGAGGCGCTAGCGTTGACCCCAGCAGCCACCTGCTCCCCCGGGCGGCGTGGAGGGAGTACGGGCCTTGAACTTCGTGGCGGCGATCGGATCCTCGTGGATCTGCGCCCTGGCGCTCTGCGCCGTACTCGGCGACGCCCTCCTCCCCTTCATCCCCAGCGGCACGCTGGTGATCCTGGCCGTGCTCAAGACGGCGCAGATCGACGGCGCCCCGGTGCTGCTCGGCCTGGGCGTGGCGGTGTCGTCATTCCTCGGCGATCTCCTTCTGCTGCACCTCGCCCGGCGCGGCGCCCCGCTGCTCCAGCGGCGGCTGGCGCGGCGCCCCAAGCTCGCGGCGAGCGTGTCCCGGGTGCAGCAGGCCCTCGTCGAACGGCCGCGCGGGGCCGCCGCCACGATGGTGGTGGTCGCCCGGTTCGTGCCGGCGGGGCGGACCGTCCTCGATCTGGCCATCGGGCACTCCCCCGACCATCCGCACCGCTTCCTGCACTGGTCGGCGCTGGCGGCGCTGGTGTGGGCCGCCTACATCGTGACGCTGGGCTGGCTGAACAGCCACTGGTTCGACACCGCCTGGCTCAGCCTGGCCGTCTCCTGCACGGCGGCGACCGTGGTGAGCACCGCGATAGCACGAATAGTGCGCCGCAACCGGCGACTCTCGGCACTCTGACGGAGCCCGCCCCCACGGCGGTACGGTACTGCCCGAGCGAGTAGTTGGCCGCGAAGCGTCACAGGACCGCAACAGAACCGGGACCCCTGCAGCCCAGCCGGGTGCCGTAGGCGTGGTGACCCACGTCGGGCCCGGGCGGCCCCCTTGATCGCCGTCCGGTCCGCATATCATGCTAACGGCGGAATACTCATCAATTGCCCGATTTGACCGGTAAGGCCCAGCGCCGCCCGCACCACCGGCCGTCGGCACCAGGGGAGACCATGACCAGCATCTCGCGCAGGACCGTGCTCAGTGCCACCGCAGCGACCGCGGCCCTCGGAGCGGTCGCGGCCTGTTCCAGCAACGGCTCCGGCTCGGGACCGGCATCCTCCTCCGCCCCCGCGGGCGGCGCCGCCCCCGTCCCGACCGGCAGCGCCGATCCGACCCAGGCCGTGGTGCCCAAGGGCACGCCGATCGGTGACGGCTCCAACGCGGACACCGGCCCCCAGCCGAACCAGCCCAAGCCCGAGAAGCTCAAGCCCGGCGAGCGTCCGCCGCAGTTCGTCGTCTTCTCCTGGGACGGCGCGGGCGGCACCGACGACGGCCAGTTCCCCCGTTTCCTCAAGCTGGCCGAGCAGTACAAGGCCACGATGACCTTCTTCCTCTCCGGCATATACGCCCTGCCGAAGGACAAGTCCAGCCTGTACCACCCGCCGAAGCACTCGGTCGGCGCCTCCGACATCCCGTACCTGTCGGACGGCGCGGTCAAGAGCACGCTCAAGCTCGTCAGCCAGGCCTGGCTGGCCGGGCACGAGATCGGCACCCACTTCAACGGGCACTTCTGCTCCAGCCGCCCGGACAAGAACGGGGTCAACATGTGGACCCCCGACGACTGGCAGAGCGAGATCGACCAGGCGATCGGGTTCGTCACCCAGTGGCGGACCAACACCGGCTTCACCGACGTCGACCCCCTGCCCTTCGACTACAGGAAGGAGCTCATAGGCGGCCGGACCCCGTGTCTGGAGGGGCAGAAGGCGCTGCTGCCGACGGCGGCGAAGATGGGCTGGAAGTACGACGCGAGCTCGTCGGGCGGCCTTCAGATATGGCCGCAGAAGGTGCAGGACGGCAAGGTGTGGGACTTCCCGTTGCAGTCCATACCCTTCCCGGGGCACGCCTTCCAGGTCCTCTCGATGGACTACAACATCCTGGCCAACCAGTCCAACGGCAGCACCAAGGGCGACCCGTCCAAGTACGGCGACTGGCGCAACCAGGCCCGGGACTCCTACCTGGCCGGCTTCGACCGTGCCTACAACAGCAACCGGGCGCCGTTCTTCATCGGCAACCACTTCGAGCAGTGGAACGGCGGCATCTACATGGACGCCGTCGAGGAGGCGCTCAAGGCCATCGCCGGCAAGCCCGAGGTGCGGTTGGTCTCCTTCAAGCAACTCGTCGAGTGGCTGGAGGTCCAGGACCAGTCCACCCTGCGCAAGCTGCGCACCCTGAACGTCGGCCAGGCGCCCACCGGCGGATGGGAGACCTTCCTGGGTGCGGCCGGCTGACGGCCGCACCGGCGGGCGGTGGGCGACGGGCGGGCGGTGGGCGACCGGGCGGTGGGCGGGCGGCGGGCGGCGGGCGGGTACGGCGGACACTAGACGTGCCCGCCGGACAGGCGGCTAGCGATGGCCCCGGCACCGTCCGCCGACCAGAGGATCGAGTAGTGGTTGGTGTCCGGCACGGGCGAGGCCGGCACCCGTACCCGGTCGAGCCCGGACCGCGCGATCCGCTCGGCGTCGTAGAGGCCCTGCGCTTCGTCGAACAGGCCGCGTTCCGCCCACAGCAGTTCGGCAGGGCAGGGCAACCGGTGCACGGCTGCGGCCGCTTCGGCGTCCAGCAGCACCTGGGCGCCGTCGGTGCGCACGGCCTCCAGCACACAGGATGAGCGCAGCTCGGGCTCGCGGCCGACCAGGTCCCGCTGGGTGTAGGCGTCGATCCCGTCCGACCAGGCGGAGCCGACGGCCGGATGCCGCCGCCAGAACGCCCGATAGGCGTCCCGGTCCGGGAAGGTCATCGACAGGCGGGCCAGCGCCGGGCCGAGCACGGCGGCCAGGGCGTCCTCCTCGCGGACGCCGTCGGGCAGCGGGAAGGTCAGCGCTCCGTCCACGAGCAGGACCCGGCCGACGAGTCGGGGGTAGCGCACCGCCGCCAGGGCGGTCACCCACGCCCCCATGGAATGCCCGACGACGGTGGTCGGCCCGAGTCCGAGCGCGTTGATCAGTTCGGCCACGTCGTCTGCGTGGCGGGCCAGGCCGTACGGCCCGGCGAGCGCGCGGCTGCCGCCGCGGCCCCGCAGGTCGGGGGCCAGCAGAGTGACCCTCCCGGCCAGTTGGCGGGCGACCTCGTACCAGGCGAGGCCGTTGGCGGTGATGCCGTGCACCGCCACGACGGTGGGCGCTCGTGGGTCAGTGGCGGGCCAGCGCAGGACGGACAGCTCACCGCCGGGCACCGGGACGGCCGACTCCTCGGGATGCAGGGACGACTGGCTCACGTGGGACCACCTCCGGTGGGACGGGCAGGACGGACGTCACCCGGCGGGCGCGCCGCGGAGGCGGACCGGGCGACCCGGATACGGGCGGGCAGCCTGGCCAGGCCGCCGGGCAGCAGGTAGACCACTGCGACGAACAACGCGCCGAGCAGGAACAGCGGTTGGGAGAGCGGGGCGCGCAGGACCGCGGGGAGGTCCGCGACCGTCGCCGAGTTGGCGAGGTCGCCGAGCCGGTGAGCGGCCCAGGTGTAGAGCACTCCGCCGAGCAGCGGCCCCCAGCGGCTGCCGGATCCGCCGAGGACCACCATGACCAGCAGTGAGAGGGTGGCATCCGAGGTGGCGGCCTGCGGGGTGGCGCCGCCGGTCAGCAGCAGGTAGACCACCCCGCCCGCTCCAGCGAGCCCGCCGGCCAGCACGAAGGCGACCAACTTGTAGCCGTAGGGCCGCAGTCCGAGCACCTCGACCCGGCGCTCGTTCTCCTTGATGCCCTCCCAGACCCTGCCGATCGGCGAGTTGACGGCACGGTGGACGACGGCGAGGGTCAGCACCAGGTAGGCGACGGCGATCCAGTAGAGGTTGGCGGTGTTCTCGATCCCGAGCAGGCCGGCGGGCAGGTGATCGGCCGGCGCGGACCGTCCCTCCTCGCCGCCCGTGATGCCACCGGGGTTGCGCTGGACGAGGATCGAGCCGGCCTGGGCGAAGGCGAGGGTGACCATGGAGAACCCGATGCCGGAGACGCGGAGGCTGACCGAGCCGAGGAGGAGGGCCAGCGCGGCGGTGCAGGCCACACCGAACACCGCGGCGGCGGCGAACGGCAGGTCCAGCTCCAGCATCCCGAGGTCGGTGGCGTACAGGCCGGAGGCGAAGTAGAGGGCGTGGCCGAAGGAGAGCAGTCCGGTCCGGCCGAGCAGGAGGTCGTACCCGGTGGCGAGGGCCCCGTAGACCAGGCACAGGGCGATGAGTTGGAGACTCCCCGGGCTGCCGAGCGGGCCGTCGAGCAGTCCCGGGACGGGAAGCGCACTGTATGGGGCGACAAGGAGCGAGATCAGCAGAGCGATCGGCCACCAGCGTAGCGCTCTGTGCACCGGTGTCGAGCGATTAGTGACTGAATCACCTGTTCGAGGGATACCGCGCGGCTCGTTCCTGTGATCGGATGTGGTGACGGCAGGGCCGGTGTCAGTCCCCCCTGCCACAGTATCGGTGTCGGCGGAGCTGGTGTCAGTCCCCTCCGCTGATCTGGTGGTCCCGGCAGGGCTGGTGTCAGTCCCCCCTGCCAGGGTGGTGGCGGTTCGGTCGGCCGTCATGCCACCGGGTCTCGTGATCGGGGTTTCGGCGCTCACGCGAGCCTCCCGGTGAGTCCACGGGGTCGGACGAGAAGCAGGACGGCGAGCAGGACGACGACGGAGAGGTCGCCGAGCCCCGCCCCGGTGTAGTAGTTGGCGAACTGCTGGACGAGGCCGACGCCGGCCGAGGCGACGGCGGCGCCGGTGACGGAGCCCAGGCCACCCATCACGACGACGACGAACCCGAAGACGAGCAGGCCGGTCCCCTGGCCCGGGGTGACCGAACCGAAGTAGAGGCCGCCGAGGGCCCCGCCGAGCGCGGCGGCGGCCCCGCCGATGGCGAAGACGAGGGTGAAGGCCCGGCGTACGTCGATGCCGAGCGCCGTGACCATCGCCCGGTCCTCGACGCCGGCCCGGACGATCAGCCCGTAGCGGGTGCGGGTGAGGAACAACCGAAGAGCGAGCAACAGCACCGCGGCGGCGGCCACGAGCACGAAGCGGTTGACCGGGACGGTCGCACCGAGCACGCGCCAGGTGCCGGCGAGGGCGGCGGGCTGGGGGAAGGGGCGGGCGTCCGCGCCCCACACCCCCATCAACAGGGCGGGGACGGCGAGCCCGACCCCGACGGTGGCGAGGATCTGGTCGCGCGGCCGGCTGTAGAGCGGCCGGATCAGGGAGAGCTCCAACAGGACGGCGACGGCCGTCCCGACGAGGGTGCCGAAGGGCACGGCGAGCCAGAAGGAGAGACCGGCCTCGGCGCCGGCCCACCAGGTGGCATAGGCGCCGATCGAGAGCAGGGCGCCGTGCGCGAAGTTGAGCACGTCCATCAAACCGAAGATCAACGACAGACCGGAGGCGATCAGGAAGTACAGCGCGCCGAGACCGAGTCCAGTGCAGGAGAGGAGAACGATGGTGTCCATCAGGGCTTCACCTCCGCGGTGACGGCGGAGACGCTCGGAGCTTCCGAGGGTGGGGCCGCCGAGGGCGCGGCAGGCACGAGCGCGGCAGGCACGGGTGCAGCAGGCGCGGGCAGGACCGCCGAGGCCGTGGTCTCCGCGACCGGCCGGCGGGTGCCGACGCCGAGCAGGCGACGGGCGGCCTCCTCGTCGGCCAACAGTGCGGCGGTGTCGCCCTGGTGGGCGGTGCGGCCGTCGGCCAGGACGACACAGGTGCCGGCGAGCCGGCGCACGAGGGCGAGGTTCTGCTCGACCAGGAGGACGGGCACGGCCTCGGCCGCGCGGGCCAGCACGTCGGCCACCTCGGCGACGACCTTCGGGGCCAGGCCCTTGGTCGGCTCGTCGGCGATGATCAGCCGGTTGCGGTTGAGCAGCGTCCGTGCGATCGCCACCATCTGCTGCTGGCCACCGGAGAGGGTGCCTGCCGACTGAGCGGCCCGCTTCCTCAGTTCGGGGAAGAGCTCGTGGACGAGGGCGTAGTCCGGTTCGCCGCCGGGACCGCCGCGCTCGGCGAGGCGGAGGTTCTCGGCGACCGTGAGGCCGGCGAAGACCCCCCGGTCCTCGGGGGCGTAGCCGATGCCACGGCGAACCACCAGATGAGTCGGAAGAGAGGAGATCTCCGTCTCGGCGAACAGGATGCTGCCCGTTCGGGGCATCAGGCCCATGACCGCCCTGACGGTGGTGGTCTTGCCCGCGCCGTTGCGGCCGAGGAGCGCGGTGACCCCGGCCGGGGCGACGTCGAGATCGACGCCGTGCAGGATGTGCAGCCCGTTGACGACCACGCGCAGATCGCGAACGGAGAGGAGAGGAGGAGAGTCGGTCACAACGCCTCTCCCAGGTACGCCTGTTGGACGATGGGATTCGCCATCACTGCCTCCGGGGTGCCCAGGGCGAGCAGAGTGCCGTGGTGCATCACCGCGAGGCGGTCGGCGAGGCCGAGCAGGACGTCCATGTGGTGCTCGACCATCAGGACGGTCCGACCGAGGTCCCGGTGCACCGAGCGGATCAGCGCGGTGAGGGCGGGCACCTCCTCGGCGCTGACGCCGGCCATCGGCTCGTCCAGCAGGATGAGTCGGGGGTCGGAGACCAGCAGGACCGCCAGTTCGAGCTTGCGCTTCTCGCCGTGGGAGAGCGCGCTCGCCACGGTGTCGGCCCGGTGGGTGAGTTCGGTGCGACGGAGGGTCTCGGCCACCTGGCCGGCGAAGCGGTCGGCACGGCGCCAGAGCCGGTACGAGGCTGCCGGTCCGGCGGACGCCTGGGCGGCGAGACGGACGTGGTCGGCGACGGTCGTGCCCGGCCAGAGGGAGGAGGTCTGGAAGGTCCGTCCGATTCCGCGGCGGGCGCGGGCGTGGACGGGCTCGGCGGTGATGTCGGTGCCGTCGAGGCGAAGGTGGCCGTGGGTCGCCGGGTAGATGCCGGAGATCAGGTTGAACAGGGAGGTCTTGCCGGCGCCATTGGGACCGATGAAGGCGATGAACTCGCCCTCGGCGACGGAGAAGGAGACGTCCTCGACGATCGGGACGCCGCGGACGGACCAGCCGAGTCCGTCCAGGCTCAGAACGGAGGTGGTCACGGGCGGGGAGGCAGTGGGCAGAGCCGGAGTGGACATCGGGATCAGCCCGCCATCGGGGTGGCCGGGGGCGCGACCTCGTCCGCGGTGAGGGTCTTCGCCACGGAGGGCTTGGCATCGGCGCCGGTGCCGGTCAGCCGGGCCTGGAACATCGGCTGGAGCAGGGCGTGGTCCTCGGCGCGGACGGTGGTCCGGCCCTTGACCCCGTCGAAGCTCCAGCCCTCCAGGGCCTTCACCAGGGCCGAAGTGTCCTCGGCGGAGCCGTGGGTGGCCTCGACGGCGTGGACGATCATCTGCGCGGCGGTGAAGCCGTCGGGGGTGAAGATGTCGGTCCTGCCGCCGGCGGCGGTGACGGCCTGGTCCATGGCCTTCTCGACCGGGGTGCCGGCGGCGCCGGCGAAGTAGTGGTTCAGGAAGGAGATCCGTTCGCCGGCCGGACCGAACAGCGGGTAGGAGGCGGCCAGGTCGAGGCCGGTGACGACCTTGGTGCCGGAGAACACGTCCTGCTGGCTGAGCGCCGTCCACAGGGCCGACGCGGTGTCGCCGGCCCAGGCGACGAAGAGCAGGTCGGGTCTGGCGTTCCTGGCCTGAGTGGCGAAGGGGGTGAGGTCGGTGGCGCTCGGCGGGGCGAGCACCTGCTCGACCGTCGCGCCCTGGGCGCCCAGCACGTCCTTGACGGCGGCCACGTTGGCCTGGCCGAAGGCGTTGTCCTGGGCGAGCACCGTGACCTTCCTGCCCTTGGCGTCGCCGATGAACGAGGCAGCGGTGCGGATGTCCTGGTAGGACTGGCGGCCGGAACGGAAGGTGTACCTGTTCAGGCCGGTGATCTTGTCGGCGGCGGCCGGGCCGCTGATGAAGAGCACCTTGTTCTGGGCGGCGATCGGGCCGACCTGGAGGGCGACGCCCGAGGCGGTGGAGCCCGCGAGGATCTTGTGCCCCTTGCCGATCAGGTCCTTGGCCGCGGACACCGCCTTGGCCGGGTCCCCCGCGTCGTCCTGCTCCTCGACCTCGATCCGGTGTCCGTCGACCGCACCGGTGCCCTTGGTCGCGTAGTCCAGACCCGCCTTGAAGCCCTCCACGTACTGCTTGCCGTAGGCGGCCAGCGGGCCGGTCCTGGAGTACACCAGGCCGACCTTGACCGGGCTCTTCGCGCCGCCGCCGTCCGCCGTGCCCGTCCCCGCGGTGCCGACCTTGGCACAGCCCGCGGCGAGCAGGGCGCACGCCGCGAGCGCGGCGAGCCGCCGCGCCGGTCCGCCGGTCGGGGCCCGACGGGCCGCGGTCCTGGTGGGGGCTGTCGAGCTGCGCATGGTGACCGACTCCTGGGGTGCGGCGGGTGGATGCCGGAACCGTAGGTGTGCGGTGGGACCGGCGACATGTGACCGGACGACGCATCAGCCGGTCGTGATGTGGCTGTCGCCGCCATACCGTCGGGCCGCGGAGACGGCGCGGATGCCACGCGCTCGCCGCGGTGTGCCCTGCCGACACGGATCGGCAGCCGACCATGGCGGCTGCCGCCATGGCTGCGACGGCGCGGGACGGGACACCGTGGAAGGGCCCGGCGTTCCCTGCCCACAACGCGGCCGCCCACAACTCCCCTCACGAGGTGCTCCTTTGGACAAGGTCATGGACTCCCCCGCCGACGCGGTCCGGGACATCCCCGACGGCGCCGTGCTGGCCGTCGGGGGCTTCGGCCTCTGCGGCATCCCCAGCACGCTGATCGGCGCCCTGGTGGGCACCGGGGCCACCGGGCTGCGCGTGGTCTCCAACAACTGCGGGGTGGACGACTGGGGGCTGGGCCTGCTGTTGCGGGCGGGCCGGATCGCCCGGATGACGTCCTCCTACGTCGGCGAGAACAAGGAGTTCGCCCGGCAGTACCTCGCGGGCGAGCTGGAGGTGGAGCTGACGCCGCAGGGCACGCTGGCCGAGCGGTTGCGGGCCGGCGGGGCGGGCATCCCCGCGTTCTACACCCCGGCGGGCGTCGGCACCCAGGTCGAGGAGGGCGGGCTGCCCTGGCGGTACGCGGCGGACGGAACGGTCGCGCTCGCCTCGCCCGCCAAGGAGGTCAGGGAGTTCGGCGGCCGGCGCCACCTCCTGGAGGAGGCGATCACGGCAGACTTCGCACTCGTCCGTGCCGAGGCGGCCGACCGGCACGGCAACTGCGTCTTCCACGCGGCCGCCCGCAACTTCAACCCGCTCTGCGCGGCGGCGGGCCGGATCACCGTGGTCGAGGCCGACCGGATCGTCGAACCGGGAGCGCTGGATCCGGACGCCGTGCACCTCCCCGGCGTGTACGTCGACCGGGTCGTGGCCGCGGACCCCACCGACCGGCGGATCGAGCGCCGCACCGTCCGCGCGACGCCGGCGACGCCCGGCACCCCCACCGCCACACGAGAGCAGGCCTGAGCCGATGACCGCCGCGACACCGCTCGACCCCCGCACCGCACCCCACCCCCGTGATGCCCTCGATCCCCAGACCACCCTCGACCCCCGGAACGCCCTCGACCCCCGGAACGCCCTCGCCGCGCGCGCAGCGAGGGAGTTGCGCGACGGGCAGTACGTGAACCTGGGCATCGGCCTGCCCACCCTGATCCCCAACCATCTCCCGCCGGGCGTGGAGGTGGTGCTGCACTCGGAGAACGGCGTCCTGGGCGTGGGCCCGTACCCGGCCGACGGCACCGAGCACGCCGACCTGATCAACGCGGGCAAGGAGACCGTGACCGTCGCGGCGGGCGCCTCGTACTTCGATTCGGCCTTCTCCTTCGGAATGGTCCGGGCCGGCCGGATCGACGTCTCGGTGCTCGGCGCGATGCAGGTGTCGGCGGCCGGCGACCTCGCCAACTGGATGATCCCCGGGAAGACGGTCAAGGGCATGGGCGGCGCGATGGACCTCGTGCACGGCGCCCGGCGGCTGATCGTCGTCATGGAACACACGGCCAGGGACGGCTCACCGAAGATCGTCGAGGAGCTCACGCTCCCCGCCACCGGACGACGGGTCGTGGACAGGATCGTCACCGACCTGGCGGTCGTGGACGTGACGCCGGCGGGCCTGCTCCTCGTGGAGACGGCGCCCGGCAGGACCCTTGAAGAGGTGCGAGCAGCGACCGGCGCCCCATTGCTGACGTGACGTCAAGTCACCTGCTGAGAACCGAAGATGGCGACGGGCGGACCTCGACGCGAAGTCCGCTCTTCGCCCGCCCATTCGAGGGGACGGGTCGTGATGCTCCGGACGCGTTGAATCCGCGTCAATATCACTTCGGCACTCCGGTTTGGCTTGGAACCGTAGCAACTTCACGCCTGCGCACTGATCATCTTTCAGATCGGTTGCGATCACCGCGACCCTCCGGGAGAGTTGAGCACGCCAAGGATCCCGCGCACCCGGAGGGGAAACTGGGAAGTGCTCCGGGATCCCGCATTCGAAGCCGGTCGCACAGTTACACGCCATGTAGTCACACAATAGAATTGATTGCTCACGGTTTATGTGACGAATAGCCCGGAAACTGCCTGACCCACCGCAGTTCACCGGGCAGTGTTCTGCCCCGGGCGGCTCCGAAGCGGCGGCGTAGCCAGTCGACGCACGACTCCGGGGGGAGCAACCATGACCTTGCCGTTCTCGCGGCGGAAAGACGCCGAGACGGCCGACGGCGGCGGCAGTACACGGATCGACGATGCCTTGGCCGACATACCGGCCCCCGAAGCCCCGTACGACTACGCCCACTTCAGCCGACTCGCCGGGCCGGCCCTCGACCCCGGCGACGGGGTCTACCGGACCGACCCCTGGACCGACACCCGAATACACCCCGACGACGGTGCCCGCAGCAACACCCGCACCAACACCCGCACCAACACCGGTGCCGGTCCCGGCACCACCGCCGGCACCGACGCGGAAGTCGAATCGGAAGCCGGACGAGACCCGGAGGCCGAGCCCGGCACCCGATCCGCGCCCTACCGCGTCCGGTACCGCAGCCTGCTGCGCCGCGAGCCGCACCGGGTCCGCGCAGCCCTGCTGCTGATGGCAGCCCCGCTCGTGGAAGCGGTGCTGCTGGTCTGGCTGTTACTGCCCGAGCACTGGCCCGAGCGCCCCGGCGAGACGGACGCGTGGCTGCTCACCGCGGACAAGGTGATGATCGGGATCATCGCCGTCGTCGAGGTGTTCCGGCTGGTCAACGTCGTCTCCAACGCCCACGCCACCCTCGTCGCCCGCGATCCCGTCCCGGTCACGCCCGAGCGCGGCACCAGGGTCGCCTTCCTCACCGCCTGCGTGCCGGGCAAGGAGCCCGCGGAGATGGTCCGGGCGACGCTCACCGCCGCGGTCGCCGTTCGACACGAAGGCCCCTACGACGTCTGGCTGTTGGACGAGGGAAACGATCCTGCGATGCGCGCGCTCTGCGCCGAGCTGGGCGTCCGCCACTTCAGCCGCTTCGGCCGGCCGCACTGGAACCGGCCCAAGGGCAGGTTTCGCGCCAACACCAAGCACGGCAACTACAACGCCTGGCTCCAGGCGCACGGCGACGACTACGACTTCTGGGTGTCGGTCGACACCGACCACGTCCCGCTGCCGGACTTCTGCGAGCGCATGCTCGGCTACTTCCGCGACCCCGACGTGGCATTCGTCGTCGGCCCCCAGGTGTACGGGAACTACCGCAGCTCGGGCTCGGCGGTCACCAAATTCTCCGAGAGCCAGCAGTACCTCTTCCACGCGCTGATTCAGCGCGCCGGAAACCGTTACGGCGCGCCGATGTTCGTCGGCACGAACAACGCCGTGCGAATCAGCGCGCTCCAGTCGATCGGCGGGTTGTACGACTCCATCACGGAGGATATGGCGACCGGTCTGGAGTTCCACCGGAGCCGGAACCCCCGGACCGGTGCCCGCTGGAAGTCCGTCTACACCCCGGACGTCCTCGCGGTCGGCGAAGGGCCGTCCTCCTGGACGGACTTCTTCTCCCAGCAACTGCGCTGGAGCCGCGGCACGTACGAGACCCTCCTCACCCAGTACTGGCGGGTGATGTGGAAGCTCTCCCCCGGGCGGCTGCTCAACTACTCGCTGATGGTGTGCTTCTACCCGATGGCGGCGCTGACCTGGCTGCTCGGAGCGGTCTCCAGCGTGCTCTACCTCGTCTTCGGAGCGTCCGGCGTCCACGTCTCCTCGGAGATCTGGATGATGCTCTACAGCGACGCCGCCGCGCTCCAGCTCCTGCTCTACACCTGGAACCGCAAGCACAACGTGAGCCCGCACGAGCCGGCCGGCTCCTCCGGGGTCGCGGGCATGGTGATGTCGGCGCTCTCCGGGCCGGTCTACGCGGCCTCGCTGGTGCAGGCCGCCCTGCGGCTGCGCAGCCGCTTCGTCGTCACGCCGAAGGGCGGCTCGGCCAGCCCCGACCGGTTCTCCACGTTCCGGCTGCACCTGTTCTGGACGGTCGTGTTCGGGGCCGCGATCGTGGCGTCCTTCTTCACCGGCCACGACCACGTGGCCATGCGCACCTGGGCGTTCATCGCCCTCGTCCTGACGCTGCTGCCCCTGCTGGTGACCGCCGCGGACACCGTCCGGCGCCGGCGGGCCAGGCCCACGGTCACGCTCACCGTGACCGGGGGCGGCCCCTCGGCCACCTCCGTCCGGGTGGACCAGCCCACCGTCCAGTTGCGGAGGCCGGTCCTCCTCGACCCCGCCGCACTCGACCGGGGGTCGCAGGACCACTCAGGCCTCGACCAGCCCACGCTCGAACTCCGGAGGCCGCCGCAGCCCCGGCAGGCCGAGCCCTCCTCCACCCGCTGAGCGACCACCCGTTGGGCGATCACCGCGATCACCGCGATCACCACGATCGCCCGCCGAACAGCCACCCGCCGAACAGCCACCCGGCGGCCGACCACCCATCGAACCGGCCCACGAGGGGACCCATCACCGTGAAGATCCACAACGCCGGACGGACCAGGCGCTTCGCCCTCGGCAGCACGGTCGCCCTGACCGTGGCCGGGATGAACGCGCCCGCCGTCCTCGGCTTCGCCTCCGACCAGTACCACCAGTACGTGATCAACCGCCCCGAGTACAAGGCGGAGTACGGCCACTGGCAGACCCTCACGCTGCCCGCCGAGTTCCGGGTCAACGCCGTCCACGCCACGCTCCTGCGCACCGGCAAGGTCCTGATCGTGGCCGGCTCCGGAAACGACGAGAAGGCGTTCGACGCGGGCACGTTCAAGAGCCTCCTCTGGGACCCGGCGAAGAACACCTACAAGCTCGTCCCGACCCCGGACGACATGTTCTGCGGGGGCCACACCTCGCTGCCCGACGGCCGGGTACTGGTCGCCGGCGGCACCCAGCGGTACGAGAAGCTGGACGGCGCGGTGAAGAAGGCCGCCGGCACCATGCGCGTGCGCAACGAGAGCCCCGAACGCGCCCGGACGTTCCCCAAGGGCACCGTCTTCGTCGCGCCGAACGGCCGCGAGTACGCCTCCACCGCCGACGTGACCGTCCCGGCGGCGGTGAAGACCGGCTCGGGCGCCGGGACCGTCGTGACGGCCAGCGAGCAGCACGTGTTCGTCGAGGCCGTCGGGGAGGGCAAGGACTACGTCACCGACACGCGGGCGCAGTACCGGATCAAGGGCCTGAGCGGCGTGGACGCCCACAACCTGTACGGCATGAACGACAAGATGACTTTGGAGAAGCAGGAGTACCAGGGCATCCGCGCGGCGTTCGAGTTCAACCCGGACACCGAACTGTACGAGCAGGTCACCGACATGACCCACGCCCGGTGGTACCCGACCCTCACCGGGCTCGGCGACGGCCGGGTGGTCACGGTGTCCGGCCTCGACGACACCGGCCAGATCCTCAACGGCAACGACAACGAGATCTACGACCCCCGGTCCAAGACCTGGGCCAAGGCCCCCGACCGTTACTTCCCCACCTACCCGTCGCTCTTCCTGACCACCTCGGGCAAGCTCTTCTACTCCGGTTCCAACGCCGGCTACGGCCCCGCCGACAAGGGCCGCGAGCCCGGCCTGTGGGACCTGACGAACAACGGCTTCCAGCCCGTCCCGGGCCTGCGCGACCCCGGCCTCACCGAGACCTCGTCCTCGGTGCTGCTGCCGCCCGCGCAGTCGCAGAAGGTGATGGTGCTCGGGGGCGGGGGCGTCGGCGAGTCGCCGCTGTCCAGCGCCCGCACGGACATCGCCGACCTCTCCGCCCCGAAACCCGCCTTCACCCCCGGCCCCGACCTGCCCGCCGGCGGCACCCGGTACCTCAACAGCGTGATCCTGCCGGACGACACCGTCTTCACCACCGGCGGCTCCAGCGGCTACCGCGGCAAGAGCGGCAGCGACCTGCTCAAGGCGCAGGTCTACCACCCCGGCACCAACACCTTCACCAAGGCCGCCGAACCGACGGTCGGCCGCGACTACCACTCCGAGGCGCTGCTGCTCCCCGACGGCCGGGTCGCCGTGCTCGGCTCCAACCCGCTCTTCGCCGACGACGCCGACACCACGCCCGGCGGCTTCGAGCAGCGGATCGAGATCTACACCCCGCCGTACCTGTACCACGGCGACCGCCCGCAGGTGACCACCGCGCCCGAGGGGGCCAAGCTCGGGAGCACCGTCACCGTCGGCGCGGCACGGCCGGACGCCGTCACCACGGCCAAGCTGATCCGGCCGAGTTCGGTCACCCACGTGACGGACGTCGAGCAGCGGTCGGTGGCCCTGGACATCACCGGGCGCGCGGCGGAGGGCGTCTCGCTCACCCTGCCGGGCAACCCCAACCTGCTGCCGCCCGGCTGGTACATGCTGTTCCTGACGGACGCCGCCGGCACCCCGTCCGTCGCGCGCTGGATCCAGGTGACCGGCTGACGGACCGACCGGCTGACGGACCGACCGGCTGACGGACCGACCGGCTGACGGACCGACCGGCTGACGGACCGGCCGGCCGGCCCTCCCGGACCGCCGGGAGGCGGCCCGCGGACGGGTCAGCGGGCCGCCTTCGCCAGTCCCAGCGCGTACGGCAGCCAGAACTCGCCCGCCCGGGGCTCGCCCCGGCCGCACTCGCCGTCGGACTCCCCAGGGTTCTTGATCCACAGGTAGGCGTCCACCCCGGGCCGGCCGGTGTCGGTGGTCGGCGGTTCGCCGAGCGCGCGTCCGGGCGGGTTGCACCAGGAGTCGCCGCCCAGCGGGCCGTTGCCGTTGCGGCTGGTGTCGACGACGAAGTGCTTCCCGCCCAGCGCGGCCGACAGCTGTCCGCCGTACGCCGCGTCGGCGTCGGTGCCGTAGAAGTTGGAGACGTTCACCGCGAAGCCGTCCGCGACGGCGATCCCGGACTTGCGCAGCGCGTCCGCCATCGCCGAAGGGTCCTGCGACCAGCCGGGGTTGCCCGCGTCCAGGTACACCCGCACCTGCGGACGCTTCTTCAGCTCCTGGACGGCGAAGGCCAGCAGTCCGTACCGCTCGGCGGCGAGATCGCCCTTCACCCCGCACGCGTCCAGGGTGTGGGCGACGGCGTCCGGCTCCACGACCACCCACGCCTTGCGGTCGCCCAGCGCCTCCGCGACGCCGGTGATCCAGGCCCGGTACGACGCGGCGTCGGCGGCGCCGCCGGCCGAGTACTGGCCGCAGTCGCGGTGCGGGATGTTGTAGGCGACGAAGACCGGCATCCGGTCGACCTCGGCCGCACGGCGGCTCACCTGCTCCACGATGCTCCGGGCGTTCTGCTCGCCGAGCCACTGCGAGGACGGCTGGGCCGCGATCCGCAGCAGGTCGGCCGCCTCCGCCGTCCGGCCCTGGCCGCGCAGGGCGGCCAACTGGCGGGCTGCGGAGGTCCGGTCGGAGACGTAGAAGGTCTGGTTCGGGAGTTGGGCGAGGCCGCCGTCCGCCGGTGGGGATGTCGGCGCGGGCGTCTGCGCGGCGGAGTCGGGTGGCGCCCCGGAGGGCGTCGGACCGCCCCCCGGTCCCGATCCGCCACAGGCCGCCGTAGCCGCCAACAGTCCTGTCAGAGCCGCCCCCACGGCCCACCGGACACCCGATATCCGCCCAACCCGGCGCACGTGCCGCCCCTCCCCGGACCGGGTCCGGCGACCCGGTCGGGCACCAGCTAAGCACACCGGCCGCAGCCCGGCGGCCATCCGCGGTGAACGGCGGATGGCCGCGAACGGACGGGGTGTCGGGCCCGTCCGTCCGCCCGGCCGGTCGTCCGCCCCGCCCGACCGACCGGTCGACCGATGCGCCGCGGGTCAGTCCTTCTTGAGGTTCGGGATCCGCCAGTCGATGGCGTCGGCGCCGAACCCGTCCAGCGCGGCGTTGATCTGCGAGAACGGACGGCTGCCGAAGAACAGCTTGGCGGACAGCGGGGACGGGTGCGCGCCCTGCACCACCACGTGCTTGGTGGTGTCGATCAGCGGCAGCTTCTTCTTCGCGTAGTTGCCCCACAGCACGAAGACCACCGGCTCCTCGCGCTCGCTCACCGCCTTGATCACGGCGTCGGTGAACTTCTCCCAGCCCTTCGCCTTGTGTGAGTTGGCCTCGTGCGCGCGGACGGTGAGCACCGCGTTGAGCAGCAGCACGCCCTGCTCGGCCCAGTGCATCAGGTAGCCGTTGTCCGGAGCGGGGATGCCGAGGTCGGCGTCCAACTCCTTGAAGATGTTGCGCAGCGACGGCGGCGTCTTGGTGCCCGGCAGCACCGAGAAGCTCATGCCGTGGGCCTGGCCGTCGTCGTGGTACGGGTCCTGGCCGAGCACGAGCACCCGGACCTTCTCGTACGGCGTGGCCTCCAGCGCGGCGAACTCCTGGCCGCTCGGCGGGAACACCTGGTGCTCCGCCCGCTGGGCCGCCACGAAGGCCGCCAGCTCGGCGAAGTACGGCTTCTCCGTCTCGGCGCCCAGCACCTCGCGCCAGGACGCGGGCAGCTCCAGCCCACCGCCCGCGCCGGCCTCGACCGTGCTCGCCTCGACCGTGTCCGTCACGACATCTACCTCCCACACAGCGGCTGTTCGGCCGCACGCCCTCTTGCACCCCGAACGCTACACAGGCCCACCGACAGATCGCTCCGCAGGAGCGGGGGCGGGGAGTGTGGAGGGGGTGGAGACGACAGCGAGGGCGGCGGCACATCACTCCGCAGGAGCGGGGGCGGATGATGAGGAGGAGGTGGGGACGGCGGCCGGTGAGGATTCCGGCGCCTCCCCTGGCTCCCCTGCGGTGGCCCGCGCCACCCTGAGGTGTTCCACCACGTTGAGCGCCACCAGCAGCACCGCCAGCGTCACGAGTACCGCCAGCGCCGGCAGGTTGATCATCGCGGGCAGCAGGCCCAGCACCAGCAGCGCAGCCGTGATGCGCGTGGTCGCCACCTTGCGGAACATCATCCACCGGGTGTACCCGAAGGTCAGCAGGTACAGCCCGCAGCCGCCGTACAGCAGCGCGACCGCACCGGGGCCGAGCGCGCGCCACGGGTCCGCGACCGTCTCGCCGAAGCCGACCGCGACGCCGATCACGCCGGCGACGAGCGCCAGGTGCCCGTACTGGAAGATCCGCCGGACGACGTCCCGGCGCGAGTCGGTGACCTCGACGGCGTACCGCATGGCGTCCGCCGCGTAGACGAAGTACTGCCACCACAGGCCTGCCGAGATGGTGAACGCGGCTGCGACGGCGGTGAGTTCGGCCACGTCCAGCCGGGCCCGGGCGGCCGTCGCGCCGATCCCGACGATCGACTCGCCGAGCGCGACCAGCAGGAAGGTCGCGAACCGTTCCGGCATGTGCGACGGGTGGTACGCCACCGCCGCGAGCCGCCGCCGGAACAGCACCGGTGCGGCGAGGTCACACGCCGCCGCCACGGCCCACAGCGCGAGCCGCGGCCCGTCCGGCAGCAGTCCGCCGACCACCAGCAGCGGCCCGCTGACCAGCACCCCGACCCCGTACGGGCCCCGCCAGACGCCCGGGACACGGATCAGCAGGACGACCAGCACCACCCGCGCGAGCCAGTACCCGGCGCCGAGCAGCACGCCCCGCCCGCCCCACGCGCCCGGCACGGCGAGCGCCATGAACAGGCCCGCCAGGCCGACCAGCAGGATGCCGACGCGGTCCCGCAGGTTGTCCACGTCCCGGATGTTGGCCTGCACCGTCGTGCCGACCCAGCACCAGTACACCGGCACGAACACGACGAGCGCCTCGGCGACGCCCCGCCAGTCGTGGTGGTGGTGCAGCAGGCCGGAGACCTGCGTGACCGCGAAGACGAAGACCAGGTCGAAGTAGAGCTCGGCCCAGGTGACCCGCTTCTCCTCGACCGCCGGCTCCCCCGTGGTGTCCATCCGTCCGTTCCTCCCCACACGTACGAGTTCCGCGCACGCGAAGGGCCCCGCCCCGGCCGACGGCCGGAGGCGGAGCCCGGTTCGGCACCGCGGAACGCCGGACCAGGACGCTAGACCAGCTCGACCAGGTCCGCGATCGACTTGACCACACGGGTCGGCCGGTACGGGAAGCGCTCCACGTCGGCCGCGGCGGTCAGGCCGGTGAGCACCAGGATCGTCTCCATGCCTGCCTCCATGCCCGCGACGATGTCGGTGTCCATCCGGTCGCCGATCATGACGGCGCTCTCGGAGTGGGCGCCGGCGCTGTTCAGCGCCTCGCGCATCATCAGCGGGTTGGGCTTGCCGACGAAGTACGGCTCGACGCCGGTGGCCTTGGTGATCAGCGCGGCGACCGAGCCGGTGGCCGGCAGCACGCCCTCGGTGGACGGGCCGGTCTCGTCGGGGTTGGTGCAGATGAACCGGGCGCCCTGGTTGATCAGGCGGATCGCCTTGGTCAGCGCCTCGAAGCTGTAGGTGCGGGTCTCGCCGAGGACGACGTAGTCCGGGTTGTTGTCGGTCAGCACGTAACCGGCCTGGTAGAGCGCGGTGGTGAGGCCCGCCTCGCCGATCACGTACGCGGTGCCGCCGGGCCGCTGGCCCTTGAGGAACTTGGCGGTGGCCAGGGCCGACGTCCAGATGCACTCCTCGGGGACCTCCAGGCCCATGCCGGCCAGGCGGGCGCTGAGGTCGCGCGGGGTGTAGATGGAGTTGTTGGTGAGGACCAGGAACGGCTTGCCGGACTCCCGGAGCCGGCGCAGGAACTCCTCCGCGCCGGGGATCGGCGTGCCCTCGTGGATGAGGACGCCGTCCATGTCGGTCAGCCAGGACTCGATGGGCTTGCGGTCTGCCACGTGCGTGTCTCCCGAAGTGTTGCAACGTCTTGCGAAGGCCCTGACGCGGCACAGCCTAATCGGCGCGTCCGAACGGCGGCAGCACGGTCCGTTCACCGGAACGCGGCCGGGCCGGACGGCCGGGATGCGGCCGGGCCGGACGGCCGAGACACGGCCCACGCCCGGCACCCGGCACCCGGCACCCGGCACCCGGCCGAACGCCACCGCCCGGTTCCCCCGGAGCGGCCGTGATTGAGTGGACGCATGAGCTCCGACGAGACCCCCCGCCCGTTCCGCGTCGGCCTGATCGGCTACGGCCTGGCCGGTTCCGCCTTCCACGCCCCGCTCATCGCGACCACCCCCGGCCTGCGGCTGGACGCCGTGGTCACCGCCAACCCGGAGCGCCGCGCGCAGCTGCAGCGCGAGCACCCCGGCGCCCGCGCGGTCGACACGCCCGAGCAGCTGCTGGCCGACCCGGACGCGCTGGACCTGGTCGTCATCGCCTCCCCCAACCGCACCCACGCCCCGCTCGCCCGCGCCGCCCTGCACGCCGGGCTGGCCACCGTCGTCGACAAGCCGCTGGCCGGCACCGCCGCCGAGGCGCTGGAGCTGTGCCGGCTGGCGGAGTCGCGGAACGTCCTGCTCTCGGTCTTCCAGAACCGCCGCTGGGACGGCGACTTCCTGACCGCCGCCCGCCTCGTCCGGGGTGGCGCGCTGGGCCGGGTGCACCGGTTCGAGTCCCGGTTCGAGCGGTTCCGGCCGAAGCCGAAGCCCGGCTGGCGCGAGCTCGCCGACCCGGCCGAGGCCGGCGGCACCCTGTACGACCTGGGCAGCCACCTGGTCGACCAGGCGCTGACGCTGTTCGGGCCGGTCGAGACGGTGTACGCGGAGATCGACGTCCGGCGGGACGGCGCGGTCGTGGACGACGACGCGTTCCTGGCCCTCACCCACGCCTCCGGCACCCGCTCCCACCTGTGGACGAGCGCCCTCACCCCGCTGCTCGGGCCCCGGCTGCGGGTGCTCGGAGACGCCGCCGGGTACGTCAAGTCCGGCATGGACCCGCAGGAGGCCGACCTGCGCTCCGGTCTCCGCCCCGACGGCGCCCGCCCGTGGGGCGCCGACCAGCCCGCGCACTACGGCACCCTCGGCACCGACGAGTCGCCGGTCCCCCTCCCCACCGACCCGGGCGACTACCCGGCCTTCTACGCGGGCGTCGCCGCCGCCCTGGCCGACCCCGGCACCCCGGCCCCGGTCGATCCGCACGACGCGGTCGCCACGCTCACCGTCCTGGAAGCGGCCCGCACCTCGGCCGCCACGGGCACGACGGTCCGCCTGGACTGACGGGCGACACAGGGCTCGCACGCGGCAGGGCTCGGACGCGGCTCGGCTCGCACGCAGCGGGGCTTGGACGCAGCAGGACTCACGGACGGCGGCGGGACCAGGTGGCCGCCGCCGTCACACGCCGATGACCTCCACCGCCGAGGCCAGTCCGCGGAAGTCGGCCACGTTGCGCGTGTAGAGCGGCAGACCGTGGGCGGAGGCGACGGCGGCGATCATCAGGTCGATCCGGCGCGGGCGGGGCTGGCGGCCGGCCGCGATGGTGAGGGTGACGAGGGTGCCGTAGCGGGCGGCGGCGGCCGCGTCGAACGGCAGCGGGTCGAAGTCGGCCATCGCGGCGCCGAGCACCTCCAGGCGGGCCGCCCGGCTGATCGGGTCGCGGGCCATCGACACGCCCTGCTGGAGTTCGGCGAAGGTGATCGCGGTGAGCTCCGGCACGGCGGGCAGGTCGGCCGGGCTGAGCAGCGCGAGGTCGATGTAGACGCAGGTGTCGAGGACCCCGGCGGGCCGGCGCCGGGAGGCCCGCCGCCGCTCAGCCACGCCGGCGCTCGAACGGGTCGTCGTCCTCGTCGCCCACCAGTTCCTCGGGGCCGAAGTCCTCCTCGGCCTCCTTGCGCATCTGCTGGTAGTCCACGCGCGGCAGCTTCACGTGCCGCGCGACCAGCTCCTCCGCCGTGAGCCGCCGCCGGCTCGACACCGGCCGCAGCTCGGCGACCTCGACCCCGTTCCTGGTGATGTGGAAGGTCTCGCCCGCCTCGACGGCGTCCATCACCGCGGCGGAGTTGTTCCGGAACTCCCGCTGGGTAATCGTCTTCACCCTTCCAAGGTAGCCCCGCGTAGCACACCTGGCTACACCCCCGACGGCAACCCGATCCGTTCCCCCGCCGTGCATCCGCGTACCGCGGCTCCGCGTATCCGCCGGGCATCTCGTGTACGCCGGAACCCGGAACGTCGTACGATCGTCCTCACCGTCCTGCGAGTCCGTCGGGCGAGTCCGTCGGCGAGTCCGTCGGGCACCGAGCGAAGGGAGCACACCGTGACCGTGATCGCGATGCTGCTCGGCCTGCTCCGGGTGCTGACCGGCGAGGTGCTCACCGAGGGCGGATCGCTCGCCTCGGTGGCGACCGTCGCGGCCGTGGTGCTGCTGGCCGGTGCCGTCGCGGGCACGCTCGCCGGGGCCCGGCTGCTCGGGGCACGTGCTCCCGCCGCCGTCCGCAACGGCATGCTGCGGCGCCGTGCGTTCCGTACGGCCTTCCTGTCCCAGCGCGATCCGGACGCCCGGGGCCGGCGACGCCCCAGGGCACCTGGCGCGGCCCCGGCGGCCGCGTAGCGCCCGGGTCCGTCCGGCGCGGTCCCCAGTCCGGTTCTCCGGCTGGGTCTTCCCGCCCGGCTTCCGGCTGGTTCCCCAGTCCGGTTCCCGCATCCCCGCCGTTCCCCGCGGCCGCCCTCCGTCGATCACCCATGTCACGAGACCCCGGAGGGCTCGCTCCACCATGTCCGTTCTCGCTGTTCTCGATCCGGCCGTCGCCGTCGCCCACACCGTCGTCGCCGGGCTCGCCCACGTCGTCCCGACCGCGCTCGCGATCGTCCTGTTCACCGTCGCCGTCCGCCTCGCCCTGCACCCGCTCGCGCGGGCCGCGGCGCGCGGGGAGAAGGACCGCGCGCGCCTCGCGCCGAAGATCGCCGAGCTGAACCGCAAGCACAAGGACCGCCCGGAGAAGCTCCGCGAGGCGATGGCCGACCTGCACAAGAAGGAGCAGGTCTCGCCGCTGGCCGGCTGCCTGCCGGCGCTCGTGCAGATCCCGTTCTTCTCGGTGATGTACCGGCTGTTCACCACCTCCGACGACCTGCAGAGCCACACCGTGTTCGGCACCCCGCTCGGCCTGCACGTGGCGAACGCCCACGGCGCCGGGCAGCTGGCGGTGTTCGGCGTGCTGTACGCGGGGCTGACGGCCGTCGGGTACGTGAACTTCCGCCGGGCCCGGCGCGCGGCAGCGGCGGCGCAGACCGCCCAGCCGGGGGCCGGGTTCCTGCCGTACCTGTCGTTCGGAACGGTCCTGTTCGCGGCGCTGGTGCCGCTGGCGGCGGCGCTGTACCTGGTGACGTCGGGGGTGTGGACGGCGACCGAGCGGGCCCTGCTGCACCGCGGCGGGGCGCCGGTGCCGACGCTCGCGGTGGCCTGAGGTCCCGGACGCGGATCCGTTCCCCGCGCCCGGTCGCCCGGGCGCGCGAGGTCCCACGCGTGCGCCGGCCGCCGCTCCTCCGGGTCGCCCCCGGCGGCGTGGCAGGCGGTCCGGGCGGCGGGTCCGACGAAGCGTCGGACCTCCGCGCGGTCTCCGGCCCCACCGACCACGATGACCTCCCCCACCGGATCTCCATGATCCCGATGCCCGGGGTCCAGCCGTCCGTGCGCGGGCGGGGTCCCGGCAGGTTCTACCCTGTGGTGGATCGCTCGATGATCGTTTCGGGACAGAACGTCCGGCGGGTCCCGCCGGACCGGTGGAGGGATTCGTCATGGTGGCTGCTCCGGCGCTTTCGGAGCTGCGCGAGGTGTGCCAGCCGCAGGCCAAGCTGCAGAGCCGCAACGGTGAGCACTGGGCGGGCCGGCTGTACATGCGCCGCCTCTCGTTGCGCACGACCCGGTGGCTGGTGCGGACCTCGGTGTCGCCGAACACCCTCACGTGGGTCATGGTGGTCTGCGGCGTCGGCGGCGGGGCGGCCCTGCTGATCCCCGGCCTGACGGGGGCCGTGCTGGCGGTGGTGCTGTTCCAGCTGTTTCTGCTCTTCGACTGCGTGGACGGCGAAGTGGCGCGCTGGAAGCGCCAGTTCAGCATGGCCGGGGTCTACGTCGACCGCCTCGGCGCCTACCTGGCGGACGCCGCGCTGATGATCGGTGCGGGCGTCCGGGCGGCCCGGGGCGGGTCGGAGCTGTGGGTGTCGGCCGGACTGGCGGCGGCGCTCGGCGTGGTGCTGCTGAAGGCCTCGACGGACCTCGTGGACGTCGCCCGCGCCCGCAGCGGCATGGCCCCGGCCGACGAGGAATCGACCCAGCCGCGTTCACAGGGCATCGCGACGGCCCGCCGGCTCGCGTCGGTGCTGAAGATCCACCGCGTGACGAACGGCATCGAGGCCTCGCTGGTCCTGCTCGCGGCGGCCGTCGCGGACGCGGCGGTGGGCGGCCTCACGCCGACCCGGGCCGCGCTCGCGGGGATCACGGTCATCACGTGGGGCATGGTGGTGGCGCACCTGGCGTCCATCCTGTCGTCGTCCCGCCTGCGCTGACGCCGCGCCGCCCCGCGCGGAGCGGCTGGAGCCCGTCACCCGGGGAGGGTGGCGGGCTCCTTCACGTGCGCTTCCCCGTGCACTCAGGCCCGGCGCAGCACGCGGCGCAGCCAGAGGGCGCCGGCCCCGAGGCCCGTCAGGACGAGGCCGCCGCCGACGAGGCCGGCGGTGTGGTCGGCACCGGTGGAGGCGAGCTGAGCGTCGGCCGCCGGGGCCTGGGGGGCGGAGGCCTGCGGCGCCGGGGTGGTGGACGGGGCCGCCACCGGGGCGCTCGGGGTGCCGTCGGAGGCCGGCACGACGGGAACGGCCGGGGCCGAGGACACCGGGGCGGAGGACGTCGGGGCGGAGGACACCGGGGCCGACGGGGCCGGGGAAGACGGAACCGGCATCGGGGCAGAGGAAGTCGGGGTCGGCTCGGGCGTCTTCGTGGCCGCGGGCTGGACCTGCACCGTCGCCCCGGTGGAGCACATCGTGGTCCCCCGGAACGGCTGCCCCTCGTTGACGAACACGCACGGGTTCACCCCGGTGGCGCCCGTGGGGGTCGTCGCGTCGTAGGACACCCGCACCCGGGCCACGAGGTGGCCGCCCGCCCGGAGGCTGGAGTCGCGCCCCTGGAGGTAGACGCCGTACGGGTCGTCGGGCGCGGTGCCGGGCACCTTGTCCAGCGTCCGCCAGCTCCCGTCCGCCGTCCGCACCTGCACGGTCGCGTGCTTGTCGACGAACAGGACGTCGCCGAGGTTGGTGTAGTCGGAGGGCGTGGGGTTGTCGAGGACGGCGTCGAACTCGATCGGCGCGCCGCCCGCGACGGCGGTGGCGGGCACGTGGGCGAGCGAGCTCCCGATCGAGGTGACCTTGATCGTGCTGGTCGCCTCGGCCTCCACCCTGTCGTGGAGGTGCGGCGGGGTGGTGAGGTCGGAGCGCAGGGTGATCGAGTCGAAGCCGCCGTTGGAGGCTCCGTCGTGGGGCAGGCCCATCGGCGCGCCGATCCGCAGGTCGACCTTGCGGGTCCCACCGGCCGGAACGGTGAGTCCGGCCACCGTCCCCTCGTAGACCACGCTTGCGTCGCCCCTGGTCATCGTCAGCAGCACCGACCTCCACGCGCCGTCGGCCGGGTCCTTGTAGTCGATGACGATCGAGTCCGGCGGCGTTCCGACCCCGGTGACGGTCTTCAGCTCCAGGTTGTAACGTGCCTCCGCCGAGCCCGAGTTGGTGATGTCCTCGGTGAACGCGACAGGTCCGCCGGCGAAGCCGACCGAGGCCGGGGCCCGGACGGTGAGCGAGGTCTGCGACGGCTCCGCCGCGGAGGCGGCCGGGGCGGCGACCACGACCGATCCGCAGACCGCGGCTGCGCCCAGGACAGCAGCGGCCACGACGGCGCGACTGGCACGACGGATACGAACGATGCCGGACATGATTCCCCCTGGAACCGTGCTGCGGGCATGGCACAGCAGCACACTGATGGCTGATGACTGGCGGCCGATGGCCAATGGCCGACGACTGATGACCGATGGCCGGTCGAGAGCGGGCTGCGCCTTCCGCGTGCGCCCCGGGAGTTCGATCGTGACTCCCTGCTTCCCACTGAGATAGACGCGCATCCCGGCGATCGGTTGCAGGCGCTTCCGAAGATTCTTTTCGACCCCTCGGACCCCCGGCGACGCCCCATCGATCACCTCGACTACATATGACGCTGGACGACATATATAGTCATGCGACATCAGGGGCGGCCCCGCCCCGCGCACACGGCCGCACCACCAGGGGAGGGGTTGGCACATGCAACTGACGTCCGTACCGGCCACCGAGGAGGACCGGATCGCCGAGGGCGCTCCGCACCACACGGAGCGTCGGACCGACCCGAGACGCTGGCTCGGGATCTGGGCGCTGCTCGCCGGGTACTTCGGCGAGGTCCTGTTCCGGCTCTACCTCGTGCGGGACTTCAGCTACCCGTCCGTCCACCCCGACGAGGAGTCGTACCTCGTCCTCGCCCGGGTCCTGGCCGGACACCCCACGACCGAGATGCCCGTCGGCGTCGTCATCCCGGGCGGCTACCCGCTGCTCATCTCCCCCGCCCTGCGGATCGCCGACGACCCGTCCACCGCCTACCACCTCGTGATGGGCATCAACGCCCTGCTCAACGCGCTCGTCTTCCCCTTGGCCTGGGTCGGCCTGCGGCGCCTCGGCCTCGGCCGGCCACAGGCCTACGCGTTCGCCGCCGCGACCGCGCTGCTGCCGCCGCTCGTCTTCTACTCGGAGTTCGCGCTGACGGACACCGTCATGCCGGTCCTCGTCCTGGCCTGGCTGCTCTGCCTGCACGGCTGGCTCGCGGACGGCACGACCCGCCGCCGCGCCTGGCACGCCGCCGGCGCCGGACTGACCGCCGCCTACTCGATGGCCACGCACGACCGCGGGGGCGTTGTCGTCGCCCTCACCGGCGTGGTGTTCGCCGGTGTCCTGCTGCTGCGCTGGGTGCCGTGGCGCCCGACGGTGGCGGGCCTCGGCTCACTGGGGGCGGGCGTCCTCGGCGCCAAACTGCTGGACTCCTGGCTACGCGCGCAGTTCACCGTGCCGGCCAGCGACGTCGGCGGCTTCCTGTGGAAGGGCCTGACCGACCCGCAGGCGACCGCGCGGACCCTGACCCGGACGGCCGGCCAGATCTGGTACGTCATCATCTCCACCTGGGGAGTCGCCGGAGTGGCCATCGCGATCTGCCTGTTCGCCGTCTTCGACAAGCGCGTCACCCGGCCGTACCGGGTCGTCGGAGGGGTGCTGGTCGCGCTGCTCGTCGGCACCGCGCTGGCGGCGGCGGCCGCGCTGCCGGACGACAAGAGGATCGACGACTGGGTGTACGCCCGCTACACGGCATGCCTCGTCCCGGCGGCCTTCGTGGTCGGCAGCGCAGCACTGGCCCGACTGCGGGGCCGCGCCCTGGGCCGGGTTCTGGCCGGGGCGGCCGGGCTCACGCTGGCGCTCGGCGGCGCGGTGGTGCTGTCGGCCGGACCGCTGCTCAGGACGCAGGCCTTCATCGCCTGGGGCATGCCGGACGCCCTGTTCCTCGGCGGCGACTGGGGCTCGCTGCGCATCATGCGGACCACCGCAGTCGCGTTCGCCGTGCTCGGCCTCGTGGTCCTGCTGCGGGCGATCACCTCGCGCCGGGCGGTCTGGCTCGGCGTGGCGCTGGCGCTGTTCGCCGGGTTCGCCACCGTCACCATCACCGACCAGATCAGCTACCCGCACTCGAACTGGCGCCGGAGCCTCGCCACCGGCTTCACCGAGCGGGCCGGCCTCCACCCGGACGACAGCGTCGTGTTCAGCTGGGACGGTGACTGGGGGATCCGCAGCACGCAGGCCTTCGAGGTGTACCAGGGCCGCGTCTGGTACCTCGACCCGCGCTACCGGCCGATCCCCGCGGCGGCCACGGCGGTCGTCATGCCCCCGGCCGGCGAGGGCGCGGAGCCGGAGACGGCCTGGCCGGGGCATCCCGCCGAATGGTTCGTCGAGCGGGTCGACCGGCAGCAGGGGTGGATGGTCTGGCGCCGGCGCTGAGCACAGCGCGGCCGGCACTACGCGCCGCCGGGCCCTTCCACGGGCTCGGCGGCGCTCTCGTACGCCGCGAGGACGGTGGCCAGCAGGGCGGGGAAGCGCGCCTCCAGGTCGGCCGAACGCAGGGCGGTGAGGCGGCGGTTGGCCTCCTCGCGCTGGCGGATGAGGCCGGACTCGCGCAGCACCTTGAAGTGGTGGCTGAGCGTGGACGGCGCGACGTCCACCGGGAAGGTGCCGCAGGCACGCTCGGGCTCGGCGGCGAGGGTGCGCACGATCGTCATCCGAGTGGGGTCGGAGAGCGCGTGCAGCACGTCGAGCAGGTCGATGTCCTCGACCTCCGGGTGTGTGAGCGCCGTCCGGCGGCGGCTGGTGCTGCGGGGCACGGGTGGGCCTCCAGGTCCGGTGTTCCTGCTTCTGCTGTTCTTCGACGTTCTTCGATGTTCGACAAACGTCGAAGAGGAGTGGTACTAATTTCGTCGTTCGTAGAACATCGTAGCTCTAGGGGGCACCGACATGCGCGCACTGGTGATGACCGCACCCGGCGGGGCGGAGAACTCGCAGGTCAATGACGTCGAGACGGCGAAGCCCGGCCCCGGGCAGGTGGCCGTCGACGTCGCCTACGCCGGGCTCAACTTCGTCGACGTCATGGCGCGGCGCGGTGACGGCGGGTACACCTCCGAGTGGCCGTACCTGCCGGGCAAGGAGGTGGCCGGGACGGTCCGGGCGCTCGGCGAGGGCGTCACGGGGCTCGCGGTCGGCGACCGGGTCGTGGCCGCACCGGTCGGCGGCGGACTGGCGGAGGTCGCCGTCGCCGAGGCCGCGCTCACCGTGCCCGTCCCGGACGGGGTCGGACTGCGCGAGGCCGCGGCCGTCCCGCTGGGCCTGGCCACGTCCGTCCTGCTGCTCACCGACGCGGGGCGCTTCACCGCGGGCGACACCGTGCTCGTGCACTCGGCGGGCGGCGGGATCGGCAGCGCCGTCGCCCAACTGGTGCCGCTCCTGGGCGGGGGCCGGCTGCTCGGCACGGTGGGCCGGCCGGAGAAGGCCGCGGCGGCCGTGGCGGCGGGGTACGACGCGGCGTTCGCGCGCGACGAGAACCTGGTCGAGGCCGTCCGGCAGGCCACGGACGGGCAGGGCGTCGACCTGATCCTCGACCCGCTCGGCACCTCGGCCCTGCCGACCGACCTCGACCTCGCCGCCCCCGGCGGCCGGATCGTCCTCTTCGGCAACGCGGGCGGCGGCGCCGTCGACGCCCTGCCGCCGCTCGGCCGCCTCATGGCCGGCAACCTCACCGTCACCGGCTTCAGCCACCGCGGCCTGGCCGCCACCGCCCCCGCGAAGCTGGCCCGCGCGATCCGCCGCGCCATGGGCCTCCTCGCCGAGGCCCACCTCCCCCTCCCCGTCACCGAGCTGGCCGACCTCACCGACGTCCCCGCCGCCCACGACGCCATGGAGGCGGGGAGGGCGACGGGCAAGTACGTGGTGCGGGTGGCCGGCTGAGCGAGAAGTCCACCTGGCCGACTTCCTGCGCCTCGCCGAACCGAACGGGTGCGGCGAATTGGCCTGGCAGCGGGCTGCTCTCCGGGGGCCGGAGCCGCGTGCGAGGTGTGCGGAGCGCGCAGGAAGTCGGGTGGGGTGGCGCTATCGTGGGCGTTCCCAAAGGGGGTGGGGTGTCGTGTCGATCGAGTTCGTTCGTCGCATGGACGGCCTCATCTACCGGTTCCGCCGTGACGGCCTCTTCAACGGCAGGCCCTCGTTCAAGCGCCTGGATCTGGACCTCTGGTGCCGGTGGCTCCCCGAGCGGGGGTGGTGCACCATCGACGCGCACGGTACTGCCAACTCCTGGCCGCTGTCGGGTCGTACCGGCGGCGAGGAGTTGTCCCCGCCCGTTGGACCCTGGCGTAGCTGGAAGGCCGGCAAGTCCTACCTCTACGATCTCCGTCGCACCGACGCGGACCCTCGCTAGTCCTCCCCCGTCGCGGCGATCACCACCGCATGGCCGTTGCCGATCCCGACGATCGCCGCGTCGAACGTCGCCTCGGTGACGGGGCGCCACGGCACGCGCCCTCCCGGCCTCTCCCCGTACGCCGTCGAGCCGTTGGCCCGCCACCGGGCCTCCGGGCCCAGCAGTGTCACCAGCCCGAGGCCGATCGCGTCGGCCACCGGTCGCATCGGGCCGTCGCCGCCCCGGTACACGAGCTCCCGGATGAGCGTGCCCGCGATCCACGGCGGCGCCTCCTCCGGCGGCACCACGATCGCCAGCGCGGCCTCCATCGCCCGCACGTCCTGCGGGCCCCCGTGTCCGTGCTTGCAGTGTCCGCAGTGCGGGTGGAGCAGGCCGGTCGGCTCCAGGACGTCCCAGCACAACCGGCCATGGCTGCGCCCGTCGTCCGGGCCGAGGTGGACGATGCGGTCGGGCATCAGCTCGACCCACTCGGCGAGCCAGAGGCCGAGGTCCGGGTCCGGACCGAGGTCGTACGGGGGTGGCGGGGCGAAGGAGAGGTTCACGGCGACCAGGATGCCTCAACGGCGCCTGCGGACCTCACGGGTCCGGGTTTCGCACACCGCTCCGACGACGGCCGCCAGGATGATAAGGATCAGCAGTCCGAGCACCGGTGGCCCCGGTGACGGTTGTAGTCGCGCAGCAGCGCGAGCAGGTTGATGAGCGTGCTGGCCGGGATGTTGCCGAGGTTGACCAGCACGCGGCCGTTCATCGCGGTCTCGCCGGGCTTGGCGGACGGCCACAGGAGGCCGAATTCGCTACTCTCCGAACGAAGTTCGACGATCAGCTCGATGATCTGGCGGGTGGTGAGGTGCCGGATCGCGGGATCGGAGGGGTGGATGGGGTGCAGGGCGTTCACGCGGCACCGTCCAGCTCGAACCAGACCGTCTTGCCGAGCTTCTGGGGGTCGACGCCCCAGCGGTGGGTGAGGCCGGTGACGAGCTGGAGGCCTCGGCCGGTCTCGGAGAGGGTGGAGGGGTCTCGGGGTTCGGGGAGCGTTGTGCTGCGGTCGGCGACGGCGACCCGCAGGGTGTTGCGGAGGAAGACGATCAGGACGACGGGGGAGGTCGTCCCGCCGTGGCGCCAGGCGTTGACGATCAGTTCGACGAGCGCGAGTTCGGCATCGGCGATGACGGAGGGCGGCCATCCGGCCCTGGTCATGGCTTCACGGAGAGCTTCACGGGAGAGCGTGAGGGAGGGCGAGTTGAGGTGACGCATGGGGATTCTCCCAGCGGTACAGGCGGATTGACGCTTCGTTACGTGAGCGCCGCGTCACAGACTGTAGGGCAGTGATGGCACATTTGCCACTCATCAATGGAAGATTTGCTTTCTCCGACAGGCCGCGCCGCTGCGGTGGGATGCTTGAGGGATGCCACCTATCCCAACCGCACGCCGCAAGCGCGTCGGCATCGAGCTGCGAAAGATGCGGGATGCCGCCGGCCGCACGGCAGGAGAGGCTGCTGCCGTCCTCGGAGTGGATCGCAGCAAGATCACGCTGATCGAGCAGGGGACCTACCCGGTCAGCGCCGAGCGAGTGGTGACGCTCGCCAGCGAGTACGAAGAAGGCGACGCTGCGTACGTCGACGCGGTCGCGGAGATGGCCGCAGACCGGACCAAGGGATGGTGGGAAGAGCACAGAGGACTGGTTCCCGCCGGAATACTCGAAATCTCCGAGGTCGAGCACTATGCGCACGGCTTGTCGACGTACCAGATCTGCCATGTGCCCGGACTCATGCAGACGGAGGAAACCGCTCGGGCGATCTTCCAAGAGGTCTATCCACCACTACGACCGCTGAACATCGAGGCACGGGTCGAAAACCGAATGCGTCGTGCCGAGTTGGTGACGCGGATCGAATACGAGGCGATCGTGCATGAGGCGGCTCTGCGCATGGAGTTCGGAGGTCCGGCGGTGGCGCGAGCACAGCTGAAGCACCTGCTCGCACTCTCGGAGACGCCGAACATCACGCTACGAGTGCTTGAGTTCAAGTCCGGCGGCTTCAAAGGCGCAGGTCAAGCAGTGATGTACGCACGTGGCCCAGTACCCCGCCTCGATACGGTTCAGCTGGACTCCGTAGGCTCACCGGCGTTCTTGACCGAGATGAACCAGCTGGAGAACTACCGGAACATCATCGGGGCGATGCGTGATCGAGCACTCGACCCGGCGGCTTCTCGGGATGCGATCTCCAGCATCATGAACGACCTGTGAGGGATCTGGTGGACGAGCTCACCTGGCGCAAGCCCAGCATCTGCGGTGATGGCAATAACTGCCCTGAGGTGGCGATCACCGCTGACGGTGTCCTCATACGTAGCAGTCTGGTTCCTGATGGGATCGCCCAATTCACCTCCGCCGAATGGCGGGATCTGGTCGCTGCGATCCGGTCCGGGGAGTTCGACCTCTAACCACGGGGTAGCGACGCCATCATGAACACGACCATGCGAAACGTTCTCGTATCCCTCGTGACCGTCGCGGCCCTCGGTGTCGCTGCCGCCCCGGTGGCCTCCGCCGCGCCCTCCGTCTCCGCCGCGACCCGCAACCCCTCCACCGTCAAGGCCGCCGCCTACAACCAGGCCCGCAGCATCCTCGCCAACGCCGGCAGCCAGACAGCCGCCAAGTCCCACCCCGTCCACGGCAAGCCCGACGTCCCCGTCTCCTACGGCACCTCGCTCCTCGCCTCCGCCCGGGACGAGTTCCGCGCCAAGGACAAGAACCTCCCGCCCAAGGACAAGAAGTCGGACATGTCCATCGCCCACTACAACGCCATCCACAGCGCCGCCACCACCATGGGCATCGACCGCTGGTAGCGACGCCCCCGGCCCGGGCGACGTTTCCGTCGCCCGGGCCGCACCGGCGATACCCCCGTCACCTCCGGTAGAACACCTTCTTCGACCACATGAACCCGACCACCGTCAGGCCCGTGCACCACGCCAGCGCGCTCCACCCGCTGCCGCCGATCTCCGTCCCCATCAGCAGCCCCCGCAGCGTCTCGATGATCGGCGTGAACGGCTGGTACTCCGCGAACCACCTCAGCACCGTCGGCATGGAATCCGGCGGGACGATCGCACTCCCGATGAACGGCAGGAACGTCAGCGGCAACGGCGTGTTGCTCGCGCTCTCCGGCGTCTTCGACACCAGCCCGATCCCCGCCGATATCCACGTCAGCGCCAGCGTCACGAACCCCAGCAGCCCCGCCGCCGCCAGCCACTCCACGAACCCCGCGTGCGGCCGGAACCCCATCGCCAGCGCCGCGCCTATCACCAGCACCAGCGCGACCATCGTCTGGATGACGCTCCCGACCACGTGCCCCGCCAGGAACGCCGACCGCGATATCGCCATCGTCCGGAAGCGGTTGACGATCCCCTCGGTCATGTCCACGCAGACGCCCACCGCCGTGGCCACCGACCCCGCCGTCGCCGTCATCAGCACGATCCCCGGTGCCACGTAGTCGATGTAGTTCCCACCACCGATCCCCGCGCCCAGCGCCCCGCCGAACCCGTAGTTGAACAGCGCCAGGATCATCACCGGCATCAGCACGACCGAGAACGTCATCGCCGGGTACCGCAGCGCGTGCTTCAGGTTCCGCCGCAGCATCGTGAGCGAGTCGCTCATCACGTACGTCGCACTCATCGCGCGCCCTCCCCCGTCAGCGTCAGGAACACGTCGTCCAGGTCCGCCGTCTCCACGACCAGCGACTCCGCCCGCACGCCCGCGTTGTCGAGCGCGTCCAGCACCGCCTTCACCGTGACCACCGAGTTGTCGCCCGGTATGTCCAGGCACAGCCCCTCGGCGTCCGCCGTCGCGTAGTCGAACAGCTCGGCCGCCGCGTCGAGCCGGCCCGCGTCCGCGAACTGCACCCGGATCCGCCCGCCCGGGACGATCCGCTTGAGCTCCTCGGCCGTGCCCTCCGCCACGATCCGGCCACCGTCCAGCACGGCTATCCGGTCGGCGAGTTGGTCCGCCTCCTCCAGGTACTGCGTGGTGAGGAAGACCGTCACGCCGTGGTCCGTCACCAGCCCCCGGATGATCTCCCACATCGTGCGCCGGCTGCGGGGATCCAGGCCCGTCGTCGGCTCGTCCAGGAAGATCACCCGGGGATCCCCGACCAGCGTCATCGCCAGATCGAGTTTCCTTCTCATCCCGCCCGAGAAGGTGGACACCGGCTTCCGCGCCGCCTCCGTCAGGTCGAACCGCCGCAGCAGCTCCTCCGCCCGCCTCCGCCCCTCCCGACGGCGGAGGTGGTTGAGGTCCGCCATCAGCATCAGGTTCTCCTCGGCCGTCAGCAGGTTGTCCACCGCCGAGAACTGCCCGGTGACCCCGATCGCCGCCCGCACTCCGTCCCCCTCGCGGACGACGTCGTGCCCGGCCACCCGGGCCACCCCGCCGTCCGCCGGGATGAGAGTGGAGAGGATCTCCACCGTGGTCGTCTTGCCGGCGCCGTTCGGCCCCAGCAGGGCGAACACCGTGCCCGCCGCGATCTCCAGGTCGATGCCGTCCAGCACGACCTTCTCGCCGTACGCCTTGGTCAGTCCGACCGCCGAGATCGCCGCCATCACGCCCGCCGGACGGTGATGTCGCCCATTTCGGTCTGCGCCCGGACCTCGACGGTCTCGCGGGCCTCGCCCGGTCCCTCCGTCGCACCCAGTTCGTTGCGCAGCCGCCCGTGCTTGCTGTGCACGTCCAGCCAGGCCGCCGTGCCCTCCGCGATGCCGACCTCCAGCTCTCCGAGGGCCGTCTGCAGCGACACCCGGCCGCGCTCGACCCGGCCGATCCGGATCGGGCCGTGCGCCGTCTTGGCGTCCACCCCGGCGTGCGCGGTGCCGACCTCGATCCGGCCGAAGGACGCGTTGGCCCTGACCTCCCCGTGGACCTCGCGGACCTCGGTGTCGCCGTTGCTGTTCTTCACCGTCAGCACACCGAGCACCGTGCCGATCTCGATCCGGCCGAGGCCGGAGACCTCCGCGTCGCCGTCGGCCGAGCCCAGCCGGACGTCCCCGCTGTCCGTCTTGAGCGAGACGTTCGCCGCGCTCTCGACGTGGATCCGGCCGAGCGAGGTCTTCAGCCGGCAGTCCCCGAGCGGGCCCTCGGTGACGAAGGTGGCCAGCGGGGCGTCGCCGTCGATCTCCGAGCCGGCCGGCAGCTCGATCAGGACGTCGACCGACCCGACGCGGCCGAACACGTTGCGCTTGCGGGGGCCCTTCAGGGTGAGCCGGCCCCCGGCGAAGTCGACCTTCGTCTGCTGCGCGGCCTTGACGTCCAGCTCGACGGCGGCGTTGGACGGCGTCACCTCGGCGACGACGTCGGTGCGCTTGCCGGCGCGGATCCGCACCGAGGCGATGTCGAACTCGATGACGGCGGTGATCGGGCCGTTGGTCTCGTACGTGGGCATGGCTGTCCCGTCCTCTTGGCTTCGAAGGGTGTTCCCGCTGGTCGGAGCGGGGGTGACGTCGTGCTGTGAAGTGGTGCGGGTCGTGCGGGTGGTACGGAGAGGCGTTACTGGACCCAGCCGGTGAAACCCTGCCCCCGGCCGCGCCGGGACTGCGGCTGGGGCTGTACGGCCGGCCTCGCGACCGGCTCACCGCCCTCCAGCGCGCCCGCCACGACCCGGACCAGCCAGGCGTTGAGCGACAGGCCCTCCTGCCCGGCGGCGTCCTCGGCCCTGGTCTTGAGGTGGGCCGGGAGCCGGAGGTTGATCCGGGCGGTGCCGCCCTCGTCCGACTCCGGCGCCACGGACGACGCCAGTGGTGCCATCGGCGCCGGCGATGGCACCATCGGCGATGCCATCGGCTCCACCTCGTGCGGGAAGGCGTCACTGCCCGGCGGCACGCTCACCACGAACTCGGGGTTCACGCCGCGCAGCCGCACGTCCACCGAGCCCGGCGCGAGCTCACGGGTGATCTCACTCGTGGCGGCCGACAGGGCGTCGAGCAGCGTGAGCCGCACGGCCGACTCCAGCGGCAGCGTCAGCCGCTCGGCCAGCGCACGGGCTTCTTCCCCGCCCGTGCCCGCGGCCACCGCGAGCTCGTTCCGAAGGTTTTCGACGTACGGCGTGAGGTCCATGGCTCAACCATGGCACGCGGATGGCGCCATGTCGAGCGAAAAGCGGTGCCATTTTGGCGCCATGCAGGCACCGCCCCGAGCGTCACCCCGGGAACACGGAGCCCGAAGAACGCGGAACCGCCCCGCCGGACGAGGCCGACGGGGCGGTTCACCAGGGAAGGCGCGGCGGGGAACTAGCCCTGCTGCCACCCCGCCAGGTACGAGTCGATCTCGGCGGCCAGCCGTGCCTTGCCGGCCTGCTCCAGGAACGACGCCTCCACCGCGTTGCGCGCCAGCCCGGCCACGCCCGCCTCGTCCAGGCCCAGCAGCCGCGCCGCCACCGCGTACTCGGTGTTCAGGTCCGTGCCGAACATCGGCGGGTCGTCGCTGTTGATCGTGACCAGCAGCCCGGCGTCCACCATCTGCCTGATCGGGTGGTCCTCGATCCGCTCCACCGCGCGCGTGGCGGTGTTCGAGGTCGGGCAGACCTCCAGCGGGATCCGGTGCTCGCCCAGGTGGTCCAGCAGTGCCGGGTCCTTCACGGACTGCGTGCCGTGGCCGATCCGCTCGGCGCCCAGCACCCGCAGCGCGTCCCACACCGTCTCCGGACCGGTCGTCTCACCGGCGTGCGGGACGGAACGCAGACCGGCCGCGCGCGCCCGGTCGAAGTACGGCTTGAACTGCGGGCGCGGCACACCGATCTCCGGACCGCCCAGACCGAAGCTGACCAGGCCCTCCGGCGCCAGCTCCGTCGCGAGCCGCGCGGTGACCTCGGCGGCCTCCAGGCCCGCCTCGCCCGGGATGTCGAAGCACCAGCGCAGCACGACGCCGAGGTCCTTCTCGGCGCGCAGACGGGCGTCCTCGATCGCCTCCATGAAGGCGACCTCCGGGATGCCGCGCTTCACCGAGGAGTACGGGGTGATCGTCAGCTCGGCGTACCGGATGTTCTGGCGCGCCATGTCCTCGGCCACGCCGTAGGTGAGCGAACGGACGTCCTCGGCGTCGCGGACCAGGTCCACGACGCTCAGGTACACCTCGATGAAGTGCGCGAAGTCGGTGAAGGTGAAGTACTCGGCGAGCGCCGCCGGATCGGCCGGCACCTTCGACTGGCCGGCGTGGCGGGCGGCCAGTTCGGCGACGACCCGCGGCGAGGCCGAGCCGACGTGGTGGACGTGCAGTTCCGCCTTGGGCATGCCGGCGATGAACGCCTCGATGCCCCGGGCCCCGGTGGGGTTTCCGATCCGACTTCCGTCCGGCTGGACCACGGTCGTTCCCTTCTCTCCTGCTGCTCTACGCGCGTTCGCTGTGCCGCCAAGGATAGGGGCCGCAGGGCTGTAACCGGTCGGGCACGGGAGAGGAGGGGCGCGGGGGCCGGGACGGAGGGGGAGAGGGACGCCGGAAAGGAACCGGTCAGCCGCCCAGGGCCACGGCCACCGTGTGGATCAGCAGGCCGGCCAGGGCCCCCACCACCGTGCCGTTGATTCGGATGAACTGCAGGTCGCGCCCCACGTTGGCCTCGATCTTGCGCGACGCGTCGTCGGCGTCCCAGCCCGCCACCGTCTCCGAGATCAGCGAGGTGATCTCCGTGCGGTACGTGTCGACCAGGTACTGGGCCGCGTCCTGGAGCCAGCCGTCCACCTTGGCCTGGAGCTTGGCGTCCGTGGCCAGGCGTGAACCGAAGCGCCGCACGCCGTCGCGGATGCGCCGGCGCAGTTCGCTGTCCTCGTCCTCCGCCGCGTTCACCACCAGCGTGCGGACGGCCGCCCAGGTGGAGGCGATCAGGTCCTGCACCTCGGGGCGGGCGAGCATCTCGGCCTTGGCCCGCTCGACCCGGGCGATGGTCTCCGGGTCGGTCTGGAGCTCGGTGGCGAAGTCGGCCAGGAACTTGTCGATCGCGCCGCGGGCCGGGTGGTCCTGGTCGTCCCTGATGTCGGTGACGAACCGCATGAGCTCCTTGTAGACCCGCTCGCCGACCTGGTGGTCGATGAACTTCGGCGTCCAGCCCGGCGTCTTCTGGGTGACCCGCTGCACGACCTCCTCGTGGTTGGCCGTCAGCCAGCCGTGCGCGCGGACGGCCACCAGATCGACCACGCCGTGGTGCCCGCCGTCCGCGACCACCTTCCCCAGCATCCGGCCCATCGGCTCGGCCACCGAGGTGGCCGCCGCCCGCCTGGTCACCGCCTCGCCGACGACCGCCTGCACGTCGTCGTCGCGCAGCACCGCGAGCACGCCGCGCAGCGCCGCCGACGCCTCCTTGGTGACCCGCTCGGCGCTGCCCGGCGCGGCCAGCCACTCCCCCAGCCGGCGGCCGATGCCGAGGGCGGCGAGCCGGCCGCGGACCACGTGGCCGGAGAGGAAGTTCTCCCCGACGAAGTCGCCGAGCGAGCGGCCGAACGCGTCCTTCTTCGTCGGGATGATCGCGGTGTGCGGGATCGGCAGGCCGAACGGGCGGCGGAACAGCGCCGTCACCGCGAACCAGTCGGCCAGCGCGCCGACCATGCCCGCCTCCGCGGCGGCGGCCACGTACCCGGCCCAGGCGCCCGCGCCGGCCGCCTCGGCCCACGTGGACAGGGCGAAGACCAGGGTCGCGAAGGCCAGCAGGCCGGTCGCGATGGTCTTCATCCGGCGGACGCCGCGTCTCTTCTCCTCATCGGCCGCGGTGAACCGGACCCCGGGGCCGGTCCCGCTGAAGGCTTCGTCGCTCACCCCGCCAGTCTGCCCGCTGGGCAGCGCGGGCGGGGGCGCGCCCCGCGATCACGCGCCCGTCGACGCTCCGCTGCACCCCACCCGGCACCCTCACGCCCCGCCCAGCACGATCCGCCGCACCCCCTGCGCCGCCCACCGCGCCGGATCCGTGCACCGCCGCCCGTCCAGCAGCACCCGCACGCCCGGCAGGTCCTCCGGCCCCAGCTGCCGGTACTCCGGGTGGTCCGCCTGAAGCACCGCCGCCGCCACCGGCTCCCCGGCGTGCGGGGGGAGCCCGAGCGCCGTCAGTTCGTCCGCGTCGTACAGCGGATCGGCGACGTACGGCCGCGCGCCCGCCGCCGCCAGCGCCTCGACCAGCGGGAACACCCCCGAGTACGCCGTCTCCTTGACGCCGCCCCGGTACGACGCGCCGAGCACCAGCACGCCCTGCCCGGCCACGCCGCCCGCGAGCGCGCCGTCCAGCAGCCCGACCGCGTACCCGGGCATCTCCAGGTTGGCCGCGCGCGCGGCCCGGACGACCGTCGCCGTCGGGTCGTTCCACAGGTACAGCCGTGGGTAGACCGGGATGCAGTGCCCGCCGACCGCGATGCCGGGCCGGTGCAGGTGGCTGTACGGCTGCGAGTTGCACGCGTCGGCGACGGCCGCGAAGTCGACGCCGATCCGGTCCGCGTACCGCGCGAACTGGTTGGCCAGCGCGATGTTGACGTCCCGGTACGTCGTCTCGGCGAGCTTGGCGAACTCGGCCGCCTCCGCCGAGGCCAGCTCCCAGACGCCGTTGGGCCGGGGCAGGTCCGGGCGCGGGTCGAAGTCCAGCACGGCGCGGTAGAACTCGGCACCGCGCCGGGTGGACGCCGCGTCGACGCCGCCGACCAGCTTGGGGTAGCGCCGCAGGTCGGCGAAGACCCGGCCGGTGCGCACCCGCTCCGGGCTGAAGACCAGCGCGAAGTCCGCCGCGGCGGCCAGCCCGGAGCCGGCCGCCAGCCGGGGCGCCCAGCGGCCGCGGGTGACCCCGACCGGCAGGGTGGTCTCGTAGCTGACGAGCGCGCCCCGGCGCAGCCCGGCGGCGACGGCGTCGGTGGCGGCGTCGAGCAGGGCGAAGTCCGGCGTGCCGTCGGCCGCGGTGACGAGGGGGACCACCAGGACGACGGCCTCCGCCCCGGCGACGGCGGTGGTGGTGTCGGTCGTCGCGGTCAACAACCCCTCGGCGACGACCCGTTTCAGGGCCTCGTCCAAACCCTCCTCGCGGGGGAACGGCGGCACTCCCCGGTTGACGGACCGGACCACCCGGGGCGCGATGTCGGCGCCCGTCACCCGGTGGCCCTTGAGCGCGAACTGGACGGCCAGCGGCAGGCCGAGCTTGCCCAGGCCGACCACGCAGACGTCCAGCGGGCGCTGCCCGGTCCCGCTCATCCCCGGCCCCCGTTCACCGAGTTGGCCAGCCGGCGCCACACCGGGTAGCGCCGCAGGCCGCGGCGCAGGTGCTCCGGGACGATGCCGCGCCACAGCTGCTGGGCGAGGTTGAGCGGCGGTGGCGGGGGGTCCGCCGCCGGGGCCGTCTCCCGCAGGAGGAACAGGTCGTCGGGCAGCCCGAGGTCGCCGTCCCGGAAGGCCGGGTAGCCGGCGTAGTGGCGGCCGCCCTCGACCACGGCCGGTGGCTCGCCGTGCGCCGCCTCGTAGCGGATCAGGTCGCGCAGCGCCTCCGGCCGTCCGGCGGCGGCCAGTTCCAGGCGCAGCCGGTCGGGGACGGGCAGCCGGGGGAAGACCTCGCGGGCGCCGAAGCAGTCGACCAGGCGGCCGACCTCGGCGCAGACGCGGTGCTGCACGTCGTCGTCGAGGAGCAGGAAGCCGTCCCGGAGCAGGCGCGGCACGTCCCACGCGAAGCTGCGGGCGCGGATCGCGTCGAGCTCCTCCCCCGGTTCGGCGAGGTCGGCGGCGACCTGCTGGAGGGCGGCGATGCCGCGCAGCCGGTCCAGGACGGAGGCGCGCTCGGTGACGTTGCCGCGGTCCTCGCGCAGCACGAGGAAGTAGCAGTCGTAGTCGGCGAGGACGGAGACGCGCCCGGCCCGCAGGCAGGCCTCCAGGGTGAACGGCTGGTCGGAGAAGACCTTCAGCCCCTCGTCGCGGCAGAGCCCGTGTCGCCGGATGAGGTCGAGGCGGAACAGCTTGGTGTCGGACAGGGCCCACGCGAGCGCCGAGTCGGCGAAGCCGACGGACTCGGCGCTGGCGTGGAAGATCCCCTGCGGCACCAGCCGGCCGTTCACCCCGACGTGCTTGGGCACGACGACGTCCGACTCCCACGCGTCGGCCGCCGTCACCAGCCGCTCCAGTGCCTCGTCGCCGAGCCAGTCGTCCGCGCCGAGGAACAGCACGTAGCGGCCGCGGGCCAGCGCCAGGGCCCGGTTGGTGGGGGCGGCCGGGCCGCCGGAGTTGCGCTGGTGCACCACCCGGAACAGGCCGGGGTGGCGGGCCGCGTAGTCGTCCAGGACGGCCTCGCCGCCGTCCGTGGAACCGTCGTCGACGACCACGACCTCGAACCGGCCCGGGGCGAGGCTCTGGGCGACCAGCGAGTCCAGGCAGGCGGTGAGGTAGGGCATGGTGTTGTAGACCGCGACCACCACGGTCACGTCGGGTCCGGTCATCGGGTCGTGCTGCCCCTCGGGTTCTCGGTGCGGTGGGCTGTGGGTGGGCCGTGCGGTGCGGTCCGCCGTGCGCGAGGCGGTGCGCGGTGCGCACGTCGACGCAGGCTCAACCCGCGCACCCGCCGGGGAGTCACGGGACTCCCCGGACGGGCGACGGCGGTCAACCGGTTGCTCCGACTGTCACCCCCCGAGGTCCGGACCGCCCGAGCACCCCGGCTCAGCCGATCGCGACCTCCGCGTACATCCGCGCGATCACGTCCTCGATCGCCGGCTCGCGCACCGACAGGTCCACCAGCGGGTACCGCGCCGCCACCGCCGCGACGAGCGGCGCCGCGCTCTCCTTCGCGGGGAAGGCCAGCCACTGCCGCGGGCCCTCGACCCTGACCACCCGCGTGCCGGGCACCTCGATCGGCGGGCGGGCCTCGGCGAGGTCGACGACCAGCGTCCGCTCGCTCTCCCCCGCCTCGTGCAGGCCGGCCAGCCCGCCGTCGTAGACGACCCGGCCGTGGTCGATGACCATCACCCGGTCGCAGAGCTGCTCGATGTCGGTCAGGTCGTGGGTGGTGAGCAGGACGGTCGTGCCGCGGTCGCGGTTCACCTCGCGGAGGAACTCGCGCACCCTGCTCTTGCTGACCACGTCCAGGCCGATGGTCGGCTCGTCCAGGTACAGCACCTGCGGGTCGTGCAGGAGCGCGGCGGCGAGGTCGCCGCGCATCCGCTGGCCGAGCGAGAGCTGGCGCACGGGGGTGTCCAGCAGTGCCGCCAGGTCGAGGAGTTCGACGCAGCGGGCGAGGTTCGCGCGGTACCTCGGATCGGGGATCCGGTAGATCCGGCGGGCGAGTTCGAAGGAGTCGCGCAGCGGGAGGTCCCACCAGAGCGTGGTGCGCTGGCCGAAGACCACGCCGATCCGGCGGGCCAGCGCGACGCGCTCGCGGGCCGGGTCCACCCCGGCGACGCGCAGCCGTCCGCCGCTGGGGACGAGGATGCCGGTGAGCATCTTGATGGTGGTCGACTTGCCGGCGCCGTTCGGGCCGATGTAGCCGACGCACTCGCCGGCCTCGACGGCGAAGGTGAGCCCGTCCACCGCGCGCACCTCGCGCTTCACCCGGCTGAACCGGCCGGTGCGGGCCCGGACGGTGAAGGTGCGGCGGACGTCTTCGAGTTCGATCAGTGCCATGGGCGGTTCCTCCTGGAGCGGTCGGGTTCAGCTGCCGGTGCCGCGGTACGCCCGCAGCCCGGCGCGCCAGGCGAGGCCGGCGGCGGCGACGCAGAGCGCGGCGGCCACCGGGGAGGCGAACTGGAACGCGGTGGGCAGGCCCAGCGGGTCGGGACGGCCGAGGATGCGCAGCGTGGGCAGCCAGTTGACGAAGGCCAGCGGGACGCCGAAGACGACGCCGGCGACCAGTTCCTTCGCGAAGATCGTCGGCGGGTAGTGGAGCAGCGTGGCGCCGCCGTAGGTGACGGAGTTCTGGATCTCCTTGGCCTCGCCCCACCAGAACTGGACGGTCGCCGTGCCGATCCAGATCGCGCCGAAGATGACGCAGCCGCACACCAGCAGGACGGGCACCAGCAGGACGCGGTCCCAGGTCCACGTCACGTGCAGCTCCGCCAGCGACCAGACCAGCACGGCGAGGGCCTGGACCGGGCGCCCGAGGCGGCGCAGCGAGAAGCGCTCGGCGCACAGCTGGGCGAGGGCCGGGGCGGGCCGGATCAGCATGGTGTCCAGCGTGCCGTTGACGATCCGCTGGCCGAGGCCGTCGACCGAGCCGACCAGCAGGTTCGCGACGCCGAGCGAGAAGGTCGCGGTGGCGTAGAGGAAGGCCAGCTCGGGCAGGGTCCAGCCGCCGAGCTGATCGGTGTGCCGGAACATCAGCACCAGGACGACGAAGTCGAGCGAGTGCGTGACCAGGCTCGCGCCGAGGGTCAGCGCGAACGACGCCCGGTAGGCCATCGTCGAGCGCATCCACATCGAGGCGCACATCCACCAGGAGCGGACGGCCCACGCGGTGCGGGCGGTCAGGCCGGTGCGGCCGACCCGGGGTCCGGCGGGGGCGAGGGTCTCAGCCACCCTGGACCACCACCCGGCGGGTCGCCAGCAGCTGGGCCGCGCGGCCGGCGGCGAGCAGCGCGACGGCCCAGGCGAGCTGGAAGCCGAGCGGGCCGAGCAGGCCGGCGCCGGTGCGGCGCTCCAGGAAGACGTCCGTCGGCGCCTGGATCAGCGCCGCCCACGGCAGGGCGTGCGCGAGCGTGCCGAGCGGACCGGGGAAGAGCGCGATCGGCAGCAGCATCCCGGAGAAGAACATCGAGACGACGAGCATCACCGAGCGCACCCCCTCCGAGTCGTGCAGCCAGAAGCCGGTGATCGAGACGAGGAAGCGCAGCCCGAAGCTGACCACGGTCGCGAGCAGCACCGTGAGGAGGAAGACCGCCCAGGTCAGGGGGTGTTCGGGCAGCCGGATCCGGAAGACCAGCGCGCCGAGCAGCAGGGGCACGGTGCCGCGGACGAGCAGCTGGAAGGCGGCCCGGCCGAGGTCGGTGGCCAGCCACCAGCCCTGGAAGTCGACCGGGCGGTAGAGGTCGACGGCGATGTCCCCGCTGCGGAAGCGGTCCTGGACGTCGTCCTGGAAGCCGCCGCCCCACACGGCGACGGTGACCAGCAGGGACTGGCTCACCCAGATGTAGGTGACGGCCTGGCTCTGGTCGTAGCCCCCGAGGTTGGGCCGGGCCTGCCAGAGGGCGAGGAAGGAGGAGGCCAGGATGATGCCGAAGACGGTGTTGGTGAAGGTGCCGGCCAGGGTGGCGGCCCGGTAGGTGGAGTAGCGGCGGAAGGATCCGCGTGCGACGGCGGCGTAGAGCCCGGGCGCATTCGGCATATTGTCTCCTTGTCGACAATTACGGGCACAGGACGGCCCGCAGGCGTCCGCGCACGCCCCAGTGGCTCCGACCTGCCGGACCCGGGGGTACCGGGCCGATCGGGCGGAGCTGCCAGAACCGGGTGCGCTATGTGGTTTGCACCTTTCACCGTACCGCCGGGCCCCGGGCCCCGCACCCGGTTTTCACCGGCCCCCGCACACCGGGTCCACCCGCCCGCCCGCGCCGCTCCCGCCACCCCGCACCCGGTGAACTCGCCGCGAGCACACGCCCGCCAGAGGGCGACGACACCTGAGTGCCAGTCAAATAGCACATAATCTCGGCATGACCGTGAGCACCCGCCGCCAGGCCAAACGGGCCCTGCGACGCCAGGCCCGCCGCGCCCTCCCGCTCTGGCGCCGACTCCTGCCCACCTGGCGAGTCGTCCTCGGCGCCGTCGTCACCCTGCTGATGATCGCCGCCGCCGCCTTCGCCGTGCTCTACGTCATCGTCCCGGTGCCCGACCCCAACGCCCACGCCGTCGCCCAGAACAACATCTACCTCTACTCCGACGGCACCACCGAGATCGCCCGCACCGGCGCCGTCAACCGCACCGACGTCGCCATCGACAAGATCCCCCTCGAAACCCAGCACGCCGTCGTCTCCGCCGAGGACCGCACCTTCTACCAGAACCGCGGCATCGACCTGAAGGGCATGCTCCGCGCCGGCTGGAACACCCTGACCGGCAAGGGCACGCAAGGCGGCTCCACCATCACCCAGCAGTACGTCAAGAACTACTACCTGACCCAGGACCAGACCATCGCCCGCAAGGGCCGCGAACTGTTCATCGCCCTCAAGGTCGACCAGCAGCGCGACAAGAACGAGATCCTGGCCGGCTACCTCAACAGCAGCTACTTCGGCCGCGGCGCCTACGGCATCCAGAGCGCCGCCCACGCCTACTACGGCACCGACGTCTCCGAACTCACCCTCGCCCAGGGCGCCTACCTCGCCGCACTCCTCCAGGCCCCCAGCTCCTACGACGTCAAGACCGCCAAGCCCGCCAACCGCGACAAGGCCATCGCCCGCTGGAACTACACCCTCGACGGCATGGTCCAGCTCGGCTTCCTCAGCGCCGCCGACCGCGCCGCCGAGACCTTCCCCGAACCCATCGACCCCCAGCCCACCACCGGACTCTCCGGACAGGCCGGCTACCTCGTCGGCGTCGCCGACGACTACCTCACCTCCGCCGGCATCATCGACGCCGCCACCCTCAAGGCCGGCGGCTGGCGCATCACCACCACCTTCGACAAGCCCAAGCAGGACGCCTTCACCAAGGCCGTCCAGCAGGAACTCACCGACGAACTCGACCCCAAGGCCCGGCCCACCACCGACACCGACGTCCGCGTCGCCGGCGCCTCCGTCGAACCCGCCACCGGCCGCGTCGTCGCCGTCTACGGCGGACCCGACTACGCCAAACAGCCCTACAACGACGCGCTGCGCCAGGACAACCAGATCGGCTCCACCTTCAAGCCCATCGACCTCGCCGCCGGCCTCGTCGCCCAGCACGCCCCCGACGGCCACCCGATCACCCCCGACACCCGCTACGACGGCACCAGCGAACGCCACGTCACCGGCGGCCCCACCCCGTACGCGCCGCCCAACGAGGACGACATCGACTACGGCAACATCACGCTGCGCTACGCCATGGTGAAGTCCGTCAACTCCGTGTACGCGCAGGAGGGCGTCGACGCCGGACTCGCCCGCGTCCGCGACACCGCCGTCAAGCTCGGCATCCCCGACAACGTCCCCGGCATGGACCCGTCCAACACCTCGATGACCCTCGGCACCGCCACCCCCAGCGCCCTCGACCTCGCCGGCGTCTACGCCGCCCTCGCCAACCACGGCCAGGCGCACACCCCGTGGTCCGTACTCAAACTCGAACGCCTCAACTCCGGCTCCGGCTCCATCGACGTACCCAAGATGCCGGACCACGCCGCCACCGACGCCCTCGACCGGCAGACCGCCGACACCGTCACCGACGTCCTGCGCGACGTCGTCACCCGCGGCACCGGCGCCGCCGCCCTCGACCTCGGCCGGCCCGCCGCCGGCAAGACCGGCACCACCGACTCCAACCTCTCCGCCTGGTTCGCCGGGTTCACCCCCCAACTCACCACCACCGTCGGCCTGTTCCGGGAGAACCCGAAGACCCACGCCAAGGAGCCGCTGGCCGGCACCGCCGGCCTCACCCGGATCAACGGCGGCACCTTCCCCACCAAGATCTGGACCGCCTACATGACCGACGCCCTCGACGGCACCGAGGTCAAGCACTTCGACCTCCAGACCGGACGCGGCAACGGCGGCAGCCAGTACAACTGGCCCACCAGCAGCGCCCCCGCGAGCGCCACGCCCAGTGCCGGCACCACCCCCACCCCCGGCGCCACGCCCCCCGGCGCCGCGCCCACACCGACCGCCACCGCCGCCCCGGCCCGGCCCACGGCCACCGCCGGCGAGCCGACACCCGGCCCCGCCGCCCCCAGCCCGCAGGCGCCCGCCCCGACCCCCACCCAGGACCAGCCGAGCGCCACCCCCCGCCCCAGCCAGACGCACCAGCCCAAGCCCACGCCCCCGGCCTCCGCCACCGCGCCGCCCACGGGCGCGGCCACACAGCCGGCGGCGCCGTAGGGCCTGATAGGGGCGCGTGCCGATCAGCGCGCGCCCCTTAAGGCGGGGCCGACTACCCCGCCACCAACTCCCGCTCCAACGGCGTCCGGAACCGCGGCGTCACCCGCACCTCCCCCAGCCAGCCGGCCAACCGCGCCGCCTCCCCCGCGATCGCCGCCTCCGCCTCCGCCCCGACGTCCCCGAACAACCGCCACACCAGCTCGCCGTCGGCACGCTGCGCCCAGCCGCCGACCACCCGGCCGCACCACCACACCGTCGGACCCGCGTTGCCCGCCCGGTCGAACAACGCCGGGACGTCCTCCGGCCGCAGGTACCAGTCCCGCCCGCGCCAGCCCATCACCGTCGGATCCAGCCCCGGCAACAGCGCCGCCCACGGCTCCGGCCCGCCCACCGGCTCCGCGTCCCCCGGCAGGACCAGTGCGGGCACCCCGCCGGACAGCTCCACCTCCTCGGCACCGACGTCCGCCAGCGCCCTGCGGGTGTCCCCCAGCGTCCAGCCCGTCCACCACTTCACGTCCTCGACCGTGGCCGGCCCGTACGAGGCCAACCAGCGGCGCGCCACCTCCGCCTTCGCCTCCCGCACCGGCACGTCCGGCCACTGCGGCACCGGCGCCCACGGGTAGCTGCTGCTCAGCCACGACCCGCGCGGACGGCCGCGCCGCACGTGCCCGTCCGCCGCCAGCAGCCGCAGCAACCGGCTGCCGACGCTCTGCCTGGCCTCGTACGGCTTGCCCGCCGACCTCAGCATCTGCTCGCGCAACTCCGGCACGTCCTCGCCGAGTTGCTGCGTCGTCGCCTCGCCGCGACGGGCCAGCGCGGCCAGCACCGCGCGCTCAGCCGCCGCCAGGCGGGCCTCGTCCCAGCCCTCCGCGTGGTCCCGCAGGTGCTTCAGCAGCGTCGCCCGCTCCTTCGCGGCGATCGCCCGCGCCGTCGACGAGCTCACGTACGGCGCGAACTCCTCCGTCACGGCGAACATCGTCCGCCGCATCGACAGCAGCTTCACCAGCGAGACGTCCTCGTAGAGCGCCCGCTCCACCTCGGCCGCCGACGGCTCCAGCAACCGGGCGCACGCCGACAGGTACACCGTCGCGGCGTCCGTCGCGTGCAGCCCGACGACCGCGTCCGCCGCCTCCTCCACCCACGCCACGCGGGCGGACGGCGCCAGCAGGTGCCGCCACCCCACCCGGGCCCGCCGCTCGTCGTCCCCGATCACCGGCACACGCGTCGTCATGCCCGGACCGTACCGCCCGGCACCGACAATCCGCGGCCGGGACGCGTCAGTCCACCGGCCGGAACCGGTCCTCGACCTCCCAGCCCGCACCGAGCTCCCGGCGCAGCGCGTCCAGGGCCGCCCGGGCGCGGGCGTTGAAACGCGCCTTCTCCTCCTCCGGCCACGGCGAAGGGTCCGGCGGGTAGTCCCAGTCGATCGAGGACTGGAACCAGTCGGACAACCCGCCCAGCTCCGCCGCGAGCGCCGCGCCGATCGGCAGCCGGTCGAGCTCGATCGGGTGCCCGTACGGGCTGTCGACGTCGTCGGGCCACAACGGCACGTCGACGCCCGCCTCGAAGAAGTAGCGAAGGCGCACCACGGCCGGACGCCTCCCCGGACGCCTCCAGAGTCTCGGAAGCCTCACAGGTAGAGGCCCGTAGATCCCTCGGTGTCGCCGAAGCGCATCGCCGCGACGGCGTGCAGGTCCCGCTCGCGCAGCAGCACGTACGTGGCGCCGCGGACCTCCACCTCCAGCTTGTCCTCCGGGTCGTACAGGACGCGGTCACCCGGCTCCACCGCGCGCACGCTCTGACCCACCGCGACGGCCTCCGCCCAGGCGCACCGCTTCGACAGCTCCGCGGTGGCCGGGATGATGATCCCGCCGGTGGAGTGGCGTTCGCCCTCACCGCTGTCGAGCTTCACCAGGACGCGGTCGTGCAGCATCCTGATCGGGAGCTTCTCGCCCAGGCGGTCGTGCCGGGGCGCGTCGAGGGCCGTCTTGGTGGTCGGTTCGTCGTTCGTACTCACGATCCCGAAGGTACCGCCCCAGGGCGGACGGCGTGACGCTGACCCGGCATGCGAAAGGCCGGGCGCTCAGCCGCGCCCGGCCCGTCGACGAACTCCGGTCAGCCCTTGCGGCGCTTCCGCGCCGAGGCCAGCAGCAGCACCACGCCCACGCCGACCAGCGCCACCGGAACGATCCGCTCCTTGCGCGGCTGCCCCTTCTCGTCCACGAACTGCGCCCGCAGCTTCTCCGCCGCGCCGTTGGCCGCCACGTAGGCCCGGGCCGTCTTCTCCTCGACCGCGGCGACGGCCTTGGCCTTCACCTGGGCGCTGATCGTCGTCGGGTGGACGCGCATGGCGAGCTCGTCGAGGGTCTCCGCCAGCTTGGTGCGGGTCCGGGCGATGTCCGCCTCGATCTGGGCGGTCGTCCGCGCCGACTTGTCCTGCGTGCTCGCCTCGCCCACTCGGGCCACCCCATTCACTTCACTGATGCTGTCCTGTGCGACTGACCCAGTCTGTCAGCTGCCGGGCAGCGCCGCGCGGCCCCACCCACCATCGGAGGTAAGTTTGCCGTGGTACGACCCCGTCCACGCAACAGGAGAGTCAGACCGTGAGTGAGCGTCTCCAGCCCGGCGACAACGCGCCCGCCTTCACCCTGCCCGACGCCGACGGCAAGCAGGTCTCGCTGGCCGACCACCTCGGCCGCAAGGTGATCGTCTACTTCTACCCGGCCGCGCTCACCCCCGGCTGCACCAAGCAGGCCTGCGACTTCACCGACAACCTGGAGGCCTTCGCGGGCGCCGGCTACGACGTCATCGGCATCTCGCCGGACAAGCCGGAGAAGCTCGGCAAGTTCCGCGAGACCGAGGACCTCAAGGTCACCCTGCTGTCCGACCCGGACAAGGAGGTGCTGACGGCCTACGGCGCGTTCGGCGAGAAGAAGCTGTACGGCAAGACCGTCACCGGCGTCATCCGCTCCACCGTGATCGTGGACGAGCAGGGCAAGGTCGAGCACGCCCTCTACAACGTCAAGGCGACCGGGCACGTCGCCAAGCTGCTGCGCGACCTCGAGGTCGAGGCCTGAGGACGAGGAGGCGGTGGCGGCACACCCCCCGACCGGGTGCACCGCCACCGCCGTCCGTCACCCCGGCGGGCCGCTGTCGTCAGCAGGCGCCGAGGTCGCTCCAGACGCCCCACGCGCCGCTGGCCGTGGGGTCGTCGCCCTTGGTCCACCACTTGTTCTGGTAGTAGTGGCCCTTCCACGACACCTTGGTGGTCGAGGCGTAGGTGGTGCCCGCGTCCCAGCCCGGCGCGCCCGTGCAGGCGCCCGCGGTCGGCGTGGCGGTGGGCGTCGCGGTCGCCGTCGGCGTGGCGGTGGGCGTCGCGGTCGCCGTCGGCGTGGCGGTGGGCGTCGGCGTGGCGGTGGGCGTCGCGGTCGGCGTGGCCGTCGGGGACGCCGTAGCGGTCGGAGTGGACGTGGGCGTGGAAGTCGGCGTCGGAGTCGGCGTCTGGCCGCCCCCGTCCACCGCGCCCCGGGTCAGGTCGCCCTTGATCCCGTACAGCGTCCCGCCCACGTTGACCGTCCAGTTCGACGGCGTCGACACCGGCAGGTAGTAGACGAAGTCCATGTCCACCGACGCGCCCGGAGCCAGCGACTGCCAGCCGGGCAGCTTGACCGACACCCGGTTGTAGGTGCCCTTCAGACCGCCGGCGTTGCCCGGACCCGGGTTGTCCTGCCGGATCACCTGGAGGCCGAAGCCGGACTGGTCCTTGGCGTTGCCCGGCGCCGAGTTGGAGTAGTCGAACTGGAACTCCGTGCCGCCCGGCAGGGTCACCGTCGAGTTGTTGACGATGTGGATCTTCGGATTGATCGGGTAGTTGGAGTCGCCCAGCGCGAAATCGGTGAACGACACGTCGATCGGCAGGGTCTGCTGCGGCAGCGCGACCGTCGAACGGGTCGCGCCGTACGGCGACGCCGCCTTGAACTTGTCGTACATCAGCGAGGTCAGCGTCGAACCGGGCACGTACTCGCCCTTGCCGCCGTTGGCCGCCGGGTCCCACTTGTAGTCGCCCGCGAGCTCCCAGATCATCGCGCCGCCGGCGCCCTGGTTGACGATGTAGTCCGCCTTCGCACCCACCGACTGCTCGTCCTCGGTGGAGAGGAACACCTTCTTGGTGTCGTTCCACAGCCAGGGCGCGACCAGGCTGTCGCTGTAGTTGCGGGCGTAGGTGCCCTGCAGCGCGGTGTCCGTCACGCCGTACTTGGCGAGGTAGTCGGGCAGGATGCCCTTCTCCAGGTTCTTCGCGTGCCACATCGGGTTCGACCCGGCCGGGGACTCCTTGCCCGCGTCGTCCTTGTCGTTCCAGATGTTGTCGATGCCGACCGCGCCGTCACCGCACGAGGTCAGCCCCGAACCGGCCGGGCAGGTCGTCGCGGAGGCGGTGCCCCAGAGGCCGTTCGTGCCGCCGGAGACGTTCTTGAACCCGCGGGTGTAGTACGGCAGGCCGACGTTGATCCGGCCGCCCGGCATCGCGCCGCGGAAGTAGTGGTACGCCCAGTCCGCGTTGAGGTAGCCGATGCCGCCGTACTGCGAGGTGCCGTAGACGTTGGCGACCGCGAGCTCGGCGTCCTTGCCGTCGTCGTAGAGCGAGGCGTTCGGTCCGACGTACTTGTTCCAGGCGCCGTGCAGGTCGTACGACATGATGTTGACGTAGTCCAGGTACTGCGCCACCTGGAACGTCTCCATGCCGCGCAACAGGTAGCCGGACGACGGGGCCGCGACCGAGAGCAGGTAGTGCCTGCCGTCGGCGGCGCCGGCCCGGTCCAGGTTCTCGCGCAGCGTCTTCATCAGCGCCGCGTAACCCTTGGCCAGCGAACCGCGCTTGGCGTTCGCGAGCTGCCAGTCCAGCGGGTTCCCGGCGTCCTTCATCGAGGTCGGGTACTCGTAGTCGATGTCGACGCCGTTGAAGCCGTACTTGCGGATGAAGTCCACGGACGACGCGGCGAACGTGTCGATGCCGGCCTGGTTGACACTGCCGTCCGGGTTGACGGTCAGCGAGTAGAAGCCGCCGGTGTTGACCCGGGAACCGCTGTCGTCGAAGTAGCCGCCGGTCTCGGTCCAACCGCCCACCGAGATCAGGGTCTTGACGTTCGGGTACTGCTTCTTGAACTTCGTCAGCAGGTTGAAGTGCCCCTTGTAGGGCAGCGTCGGGTCCAGCTGCGCGGCCGGCACGCCCGGGAAGTCCGTCCCGGTGGCCGGGTTGGTCGGGCCGTCCGTGCCGACGGACAGCTTGTTGTCGCCGCCGACGTGCCCGAACGCGTAGTTGAGGTGGGTCACCTTGTCCCACGGGACGTCGCTCACCAGGTACGGCTGGTCGCCGTTCTTGCCGGTGCGCCAGCCCGTGAAGTACCCGATGATGCGGCGCTGGTGGTCCGCGCCCATCTTCTCGCGACCGCTGGTGTCGTACACCGAGCAGTACGGGACGTCCACCCCGGGCGTCTGGTACATGCCGTCGGGACGACAGGCCGAATTGTCGACGGTCGCCGACGCCTGCGAGGGTGCCGCACCCAGCGTCGCCGTCAACAGCCCGGCCAGCCCGGCCGCGGCCACCGCGGCGAACCCGGCCCGGGCGCTCATACGGCGGACGCCTGCGGTGGGACGCCGCTCCGCCGTGCTTCGGATCAACACTCGGTCCTCCAGGAGAGAGTGTCGGCGCGTGCCTGTGGGGGAGCACGCACGTGGGGGATTCCAATTGGCGCCGAAGCTATGTGGTCTGAACCAGACAGGTCAATAGGTCTGTACCAATTGGCAAACAACTCCCAAACATCCCGAAAGGCCGTAACCAACTCCCCACTCGGTCGTTCGCATACCGGGGGACGGGCGCACACCAGCCCGAAGGGGGAACAACCATGCCGATCAAGTACACCCGCGAACTGCTCGCCTCACTCGCCGCCGAGTCGAGCAGCATCGAGGAGGTGATGCACAGGCTCGGCGCGCCGATGACACGCGGCACGCGCAACCACCTGGTCAAGCGACTCAGGAACCACGAGATCGACACGACGCACTTCGACCAGGGCTGCCGCGCCCACAGGCAGCGGCAGTACTCGAGGAAAGTGCTGGCCGAGGCCGCAGCTACCTCGACCACGCTCGACGAGGCGCTGGCCGCGCTCGGCCGAGAACCGAACCGCGACCGCCGCAAGTACCTCCGTCGCAAGCTCACCGAGTACGGGGTCGACACCTCGCACTTCCGCCCAGCTGGAACCGTCTACACCCGGGAGCTTCTCCAGGAGGCCGTCTCGGCATCGCACAGCGTGGCCGGGGTCGTGCGGCACCTCCACCGGCGTCAGGCCGGGGGCACCCAGGCCCACATCGGACGGCGAATCAAGGAGCTCGGAATCGACACCTCCCACTTCACCGGACAAGCCCACGGCCGCGGCAAGCACGCGCCCACCAGGATCCCCGCCGACGAGCTCCTCGTCCAACGCCCTCCGGAAGCCAAGCGGCTTCCCGGTTCGCGGATCCGCAGCGCGCTGGCCGAGCTCGGCCGACCGGAGCTGTGCGAAGACTGCGGCACCGGCCCCGAGTGGCGCGGACGCCCGATGACCCTGGAGGTCGACCACGTCAATGGCGACTGGTCGGACAACAGGCCGGAGAACCTCCGGCTGCTCTGCCCGAACTGCCACGCCATCACTCCGACCTATTGCCGGCGAAGGAAAGCGGTGGAGACCACCCGGCGAAATCGCGGTGTTCCGCCCCGGCGCGAAGCCCTAGACTGAAGGCTATGCGGCCTTGGCGTAACGGCAGCCGCGCGGGTTTTAGGTACCCGTGGGAGAAATCCCGTGAGGGTTCGAATCCCTCAGGCCGCACCAGCCTTAGATTCGAAGGCCCGCCTCGAAGTGATCTCGGGGCGGGCCTTCGCCGTTCCGTGACTCTGCGTCAGCCCAGCAGCTCCTTCACCACCGGGGCCAGGGCCCGGAAGGCGTGGCCGCGGTGGCTGATGGCGTTCTTCTCGTCCGCGGTGAGCTCCGCGCAGGTGCGGGTCTCGCCGAGGGGCTGGAGGATCGGGTCGTAGCCGAAGCCGCCGTCGCCGGAGGGGGCGGTGCGCAGGGTGCCGAGGAGGCGGCCCTCGACGACGCGTTCGGTGCCGTCGGGGAGGGCGAGGGCGGCGGCGCAGAAGAAGTGGGCGCCGCGGTGGGGTTCGGCGATGTCGGAGAGCTGGGCGAGGAGCAGCTCGAGGTTGGCGCGGTCGTCGCCGTGCTTGCCGGCCCAGCGGGCGGAGAGGATGCCGGGGGCGCCGTTGAGGACGTCGACGCACAGGCCGGAGTCGTCGGCGACGGCGGGCAGGCCGGTGGCGCGGGCGAGGGCGTGGGCCTTGAGGAGGGCGTTCTCGGCGAAGGTGACGCCGGTCTCGGGGACGTCCGGGATCTCGGGGTAGGCGTCGGCGCCGACGAGTTCGACGTCCAGGCCGGCCTCGCCGAGGATGGCGCGGAGTTCGGCGACCTTGTGCTGGTTACGGGTGGCGAGGATCAATCGGGTGGACATATCGCCCACCCTATCCGTCGTCGGCGGGCCGTCAGCCGGTGCAGACGGAGCTGAGGTTGCCGGCCGCATCGGCGAGCGGCTTGAGGTCGGGCGCCTCCTTGCGGTCGGCGGCCTGCTGGACCTTGTCGGCCTGGGTGCGCAGGTCGTTGACGGCCTTGACGACGTCGGTGTTCTTGGAGTTCCTGCCGAGTTGGTCGAGGTCGGTGCGCAGCTTCTGCAGGGCCTTGCCCTGGGCGGCACCGGAGTCGTTGCTGGTGCTGCCGTAGGCGCTGGTCACGTCGGCGATGTCGGCGGTGACGCGGGCGGCGGTGGAGCCGCAGTCGAGGGCCTTCTGGGCGGCGGAGCAACTGACCGCGCTGAGCGGGAGGATGATGATCAGGCCTGCCACGGCGAGGGCGGCGGGACGGGCGATGCTGGACGGCATCCGGTCCTCCTGGGGGCGCGGGGGCGCGGGTTCCGTACGGGAGGACGCGTCCCGGCCGGGGCACGGTTCCCGCAACGGGGTGCTGCGGGAACCGTACGGGCTGCGGGCCCGGCGTGTACAGGCTGACGTACCCGAACGGGGCTCAGCCTTCGAGGGCCTTGCGCTGGATCTCGTCGAGCTCGGCGCAGCCGAGGGTGCCGAGGTCGAGGAGGCGGTCGAGGAGTGCGCGGTCGAAGGGGGCGCCTTCGGCGGTGCCCTGGACCTCGACGAAGCGGCCGTCGGAGGTGCAGACGATGTTCATGTCGGTCTCGGCGCGGACGTCCTCCTCGTACTGGAGGTCGAGCATGGGGACGCCGTCGATGATGCCGACGCTGACGGCGCTGACGCCGCCGGTGATGGGCTGGCCCTTGGCACGCAGGAGCTTGCGGTCGCGGGCCCAGGCGACGGCGTCGACGAGGGCGACGTAGGCGCCGGTGATGGCGGCGGTGCGGGTGCCGCCGTCGGCCTGGAGGACGTCGCAGTCGAGGACGATGGTGTTCTCGGCGAGGGCGCGGTGGTCGACGACGGCGCGCAGGGAGCGGCCGATCAGGCGGCTGATCTCGTGGGTGCGGCCGCCGATGCGGCCCTTGACGGCCTCGCGGTCGCCGCGGGTGTTGGTGGCGCGCGGGAGCATGGAGTACTCGGCGGTGACCCAGCCCTCGCCGCTGCCCTTGCGCCAGCGCGGGACGCCTTCGGTGACGCTGGCGGTGCACAGCACCTTGGTGTCGCCGTAGGAGATGAGGACGGAGCCTTCGGCGTGCTTGCTCCAGCCCCGTTCGATGGTGATGGGGCGGAGCTGGTCGGGGGTGCGGCCGTCGATGCGTGACATAGGCACCGAGCGTAGCCGCTCGGGCGGGGTGTTCCGGATGCGCCTCGGGCGGGGTGTCCCGGATGCGCCTCGGCCCGCCGGCCTTCCGGGAATCCCGGGAGGGGGCGGGCCGGGCGCTGGTGAGCCTGGGTGGCTCAGCTCACATCATGTCCTCGATGTCCGCGGCGATCGGGTCGGCGTCGGTGCCGATGACGACCTGGATCGCGGTGCCCATCTTGACGACGCCGTGGGCGCCGGCGGCCTTCAGGGCGACCTCGTCGACCAGGGTGGCGTCCTTGACCTCGGTGCGCAGGCGGGTGATGCAGCCCTCGACCTCTTCGATGTTGTCGATGCCGCCCAGACCGGCGACGATCTTCTCAGCCTTGCTGGCCATCTGATTTCTCCCTTTGTCTCGGCCCGCCGGCTGCTCTGCCGGGCGCCGTCCTGCGCTGTGCTGGTACCACCCGGCCGGGGGCCGGCGAGGTCGCTGCCGGGGGCTGACGCGGGTTCAGCTGTGGTCGTGCTGCTGGGCAGCGCGACAAGCATCACCCGGGTCGGTCCGGTCCGCCACGTTAGTCCACTTTTGGCCCAGTCCGGCGCGCACCGTCGCGGATCTTCGCCCGAGGATGACGATCAGCGGGGTTCCCATCCCGGCGTGCGGCCGGCGTCCTTCAGTGGTCTACACCAATATATGTGTACTCCGATGAACGCAGGAAGGACCCCGGGTGTTCCTGGGTCCCGCCCGAGCCTCCCGCAGGGGGTCGACGGTCGGCAACCGCTCCCGGAGGACGAAGCATGAGTTCGGCAGGCGCCACGACCCCGCGGACCACCCGGTGGCACACCTTCTACGGCGGCCTCCAGAAGATGGGCCGTTCGCTCCAGCTCCCGGTGGCGGTGCTCCCGGCGGCGGGCATCCTGAACCGCCTCGGGCAGCCCGACGTCTTCGGTGCGGACGGGCTCGGCTGGGACAAGGTCGCCAGGGTCTTCGCCGCGGCCGGCGGCGCCCTGCTGGACTCCTCGCTCGGTCTGCCGATGCTCTTCTGCATCGGCGTCGCGATCGGCATGGCGAAGAAGGCGGACGGTTCGACGGCGCTCGCGGCCGTGGTGGGCTTCCTCGTCTACTACCGGGTCCTGCACGCCTTCCCCGAGCACTGCAAGCCGCCGACCGTGCTGGTCAGCGACCAGTGCGTGGACTACGGCTCGGCGCGGGCGGCGGCCGCGACGTACCAGAACCCCGGGGTGCTGGGCGGCATCCTGATCGGCCTGATGTCGGCGTGGCTGTGGGTGCGCTACCACCGCACCAAGCTGGTCGACTGGCTGGGCTTCTTCAACGGCCGCCGCCTGGTGCCGATGATCACGGCGCTGGTCGGCATGCTGACCGCGGTCGTCGCACTGTGGGTGTGGCCGCCGATCGGCCGCGGGCTCAACGACTTCAGCCAGAACATGGTCGACCTCGGCGCGGGCGGAGCCGGCATCTTCGGCGTCTTCAACCGCGTGCTGCTGCTGATCGGCATGCACCAGCTGCTGAACACCTTCGTCTGGTTCCAGTTCGGCGAGTTCACCAAGCCGGACGGCACGATCGTGCACGGCGACATTCCGCGCTTCCTGGCCGGCGACCCGACGGCCGGGCAATTCCAGTCCGGCTTCTTCCCGATCATGATGTTCGCGCTGCCCGCCGCCGCGCTCGCGATCGCGCACTCGGCCAAGCCGCACCGCCGCAAGGAAATCTACGGCCTGATGCTCTCGGTGGGCCTGACCTCCTTCGTCACCGGCGTCACCGAGCCGGTCGAGTACTCCTTCGCCTACATCGCCCCTGCCCTGTTCGGCGTGCACGCGCTGCTGACCGGCGCCTCGATGGCCGTCACCTGGGGGCTCGGGGTGCACGACGGCTTCAGCTTCTCGGCCGGCCTGATCGACTACGTCATCAACTGGGGGCTGGCCAGGAAGCCGTGGCTGATCATCGTCATCGGTCTCTGTTTCGCCGCGGTCTACTACGCGCTCTTCCGCTTCATCATCGTCAAGTTCGACCTGAAAACGCCGGGGCGGGAGGACGAGGCCGATGTCGAGGACGTCACGAAAGCCTGAACCGCACGTCACGCGCGGTCACCCGCAATGGCCTCCGGACCCGTCGGTCCGGGGGCCTTCGGCTTATCGGGAAAGGACCGAATACCCGGACGGCAAAACAATTCCGATACGCGTTCGCGGGCGCGTCGGCGGGACCGTCCGGCCGCGCCGCGCCGGACCGTCGTGACGGACGTCGCAGCACACCCGCGCGGAGCCCCCGTGGCCGTTCGTTCACTCTCCGGCTCCGGGTCGGCACGGATCCGGCACCGGACCGTCACCGGACCGGCCGCCGGGGCCCGCCCCGACCGGGCCGGAGCTTTTTGTTGCGCAATTAGCCAAAATCCCGCTCCCGGCGGGTAATCATGATCGACCTTCCGAAAGTAGGTTTCGATTTCATAGCGCTTCCCGGCAGCACCGCTTTCCGGGGTTCCACCACTTCCCCACCCGTGCTACAAAACTGGTCTACACCACACGTGGTGTAGACCAGTTCGCGGTTCGGCCCCCCTGTGCACCGTCCCCCCGACCGACCCGCCATGCCGTTAGGAAGCCACCCCCATGAGTCAGTCTGCGCAGGCACCGGCGCCCGCCACGGCTCCGGCCACGCCAAGCCCCGCCAAGAAGTTCGGCCAGAACCTCCTCCAGGGTCTGCAGAAGATCGGCCGCAGCCTCCAGCTGCCCATCGCCGTTCTCCCCGCGGCCGGCCTGCTGCTGCGCCTCGGCCAGGACGACGTGTTCGGCAAGGACGGCCTCGGCTGGGACAAGGTCGCCGCGGTGTTCAACACCGCCGGCAGCGGCGTCTTCGACAACCTGCCGCTGCTGTTCGCGGTGGGCATCGCGATCGGCTTCGCGAAGAAGGCGGACGGCTCGACCGCGCTCGCCGCCCTGGTCGGCTTCCTGGTGTACAAGAACGTGCTGACGGCGTTCCCGATCGCCGAGGGCCACATCGCCGACGGCAAGTGGGTCGCCCCGACCTACCAGAACCCGGGCGTCCTCGGCGGCATCGTGATCGGCCTGCTGGCCGCCGTGCTGTGGCAGAAGTACCACCGCACCAAGCTGGTCGACTGGCTGGGCTTCTTCAACGGCCGCCGCCTGGTGCCGATCCTCATGGCCTTCGTCGGCACCGCCGTCGGCGTGCTCTTCGCCCTGACCTGGGGCCCGATCGGCGACGCCATCAAGAGCATGAACGACACCCTGATCGGCGCCGGGGCGCTCGGTGCGGGCGCCTTCGGCCTGGTCAACCGCGGTCTGCTGCCGGTCGGCATGCACCAGTTCGTGAACTCCTTCGCCTGGTTCCAGACCGGCGACTTCACCAAGCCGGACGGCACCGTCGTCCACGGCGACCTGACCCGCTTCTTCGCCGGCGACCCGACCGCCGGACAGTTCATGTCGGGCTTCTACCCGATCATGATGTTCGCGCTGCCCGCCGCCGCGCTGGCCATCGCCCACGCCGCCAAGCCGCACCGCCGCAAGGCCGTCACCGGCATGATGATGTCGCTGGCCCTGACCTCCTTCGTCACCGGCGTCACCGAGCCGATCGAGTTCGCCTTCGTCTTCATCGCCCCGGCCCTGTACGTCATCCACGCGCTCCTCACCGCCGTGTCGATGGCCGTCACCTGGGCGCTCGGCGTGCACGACGGCTTCACCTTCTCCGGCGGCCTGATCGACTACGTGCTCGCCTGGAACAAGGCCACCGAGCCGTGGCTGATCATCCCGATCGGCCTCGCTTTCGCGGCGCTGTACTACTTCCTGTTCCGCTTCGCGATCACCAAGTTCGACCTCAAGACCCCCGGTCGCGAGGACGACGACGAGATCGAGGACGTCACCAAGGCCTGAGGCCCGCAACCGTCCCGCAGCAACGACCCCGCCCCGCCGCCACCAACGTGAGCGGCGGGGCGGGGTCGTTCCCGCACCCGGATCGAGCCCGGTCAGTGCGTCCTGCGGCGACGGACCGGGACGAGGGTGCCGGCGCCGGCGCCGACCAGCAGCGCGGCGCCACCCGCGATCAGCACGGTGTGATCACCGTCCGGGCCCTGTGGAGGCCGGCTGCCCGGCCGGCGCGGCCGACGGACGCCCGCCGGCCCGGTCAGATCTCGTAGACGGCGCCCGGGCGGGCGAGGTCGACGGGGCCGGGGTAGGCGGCGGCGGCGTCGCGGCGGTTGTGCTCGGCGTCGGTCCACGGGGGGATGTGGGTGAGGACGAGGCGGCGGGCGCGGGCGGTGGTCGCGTGCTCGCCGGCCTCGCGGCCGTTGAGGTGGACGCCGAGGTAGGTGTCGCGGCCGTCGACGTAGGCGGCCTCGCAGAGGAAGAGGTCGGCGTCCCGGGCGAGTTCGACGAGGTCGGCGCTCTCGCCGGTGTCGCCGGAGTAGACCAGGGACCGGCCGCCGTGTTCGAGCCGGAAGGCGAACGCGTCCACCGGGTGGGCGACCTGGGCGACCCCGATCCGGAACGGGCCGAGATCGAAGACGCCCGGGGTGAGGGTGCGGAAGTCGAAGACCTCCTTCATCCCCGGGTTCTCCGGCATGTCGTAGGCGCGGGCGAGCCGCTCGGCGGTGCCGGCCGGACCGTAGACGGGCATCGGGTCGGGGCAGCCCTCGGCGCGGTAGTTGCGGGCGACCCAGTAGGCGCACAGGTCGACGCAGTGGTCCGCGTGCAGGTGGCTCAGCAGGACGGCGTCGACGTCGTACAGGCTGGTGTACTTCTGCAGGGCGCCCAGCGCACCGTTGCCGAGGTCGAGCACGACCTTGAAGCCGTCGGCCTCGACGAGGTAGCTGGAGCACGCGGACTCGGCGGACGGGAAGCTCCCCGAACACCCCACCACGGTCAGTTTCATCCGAGCCCCTCCGCCCCGACACGTCCTGGCTGCTGCTGGAAAAAGGCAGGACAGACCGGAGAACCGGCCGGTAGCACTGCGTTCGCGTTGTCGAGAGTAAGGGCGGAGCGGCACTTTGCCCCCGTCCCCGTGCCGGGCTGTGGCTGGAATCACCAGAACGCCGGGGCTCGGGGCGGGGCGGCGGTTCGGCTGCGGAACCGGGCCGCAGCGGCGGTCGGATCAGCGGTGGCCGGGGCGCTTGCGGGCCCAGGCGCGGATGGTCTCGGGGTACCAGCGGGGGTGGCCGCTGCCGTCGATGACGTCCGGCTCGGGCAGCAGCCCGTGGCGGCGGTAGTTGCGGACGGTCTCGGGCTGGACGTTGATGTGGTGCGCGACCTCGGCGTACGACCACAGCTGTTTACTCACGATGGCACCTCCGGATGGGGCGGGGGCGGACGTTCGTGAGCGCAGCCTTTCCGATCCTCGCCCGACGGCCCGGTACAGATCGGGCGCGGTGGTCGATCCGTGACGAACCGGGAGCAACGCGCGGACAAATACTCAACTGTCACAGCGTTCACAGTGGTGGGGTTCACCACGGCCCGGTACGGTTCGCCGCATGAACGGCACTACTGGTATCTGGGTGGTCCTGGCCGTCGCGGGCGTCGCCGTCCTCGCGGCCGTCGCGTCGGCGCTGGTGCGGCGGTCCCGGCCGGCGTCCCGGCCCGCGACGCGCCCGGCCCCGCGTCCCGCCGGCCCGGCCGGGCCCCGGCCGCGCCCGGCCGGCTCGCGCCGCTCCGGGCCGGCACCGCAGGAGATCTGGTGGGCCGAGGTGCCGTTCGAGGACGGCCCCGGCTCGAAGGACCGCCCGTGCCTGGTGCTGCGGGTGGACGGCCGGACGGCGACCGTCGTGAAGATCACCACCAAGCACCACGCCGAGCGCCCGGGGGTGCTGCCGCTGCCGCCCGGTTCGGTGGGCGACAGCCAGGGCCGGACCAGCTGGCTGGAGACCGACGAACTGCGCCGGGTGCCGCTGTCGGCCTTCCGCCGCCGGGCCGGCACGGTGGACACTCAGGTCTGGGCCCGCGCCCAGCGGGCCCTGCAGAGCAACTAGGAGCGCTGGAGGCGCCCTACGCCCAGAGCTGGCCCTGCAGCGCCTCGACGGCCGCCTCGGTGGACTCGGCCGTGTAGATCCCGGTGGACAGGTACTTCCAGCCGCCGTCCGCGACGACGAAGACCACGTCGGCCCGCTCCCCCGCCGCCGCGGCCTTGCGGCCGACGCCGATCGCGGCGTGCAGGATGGCGCCGGTGGAGACGCCCGCGAAGATGCCCTCCTGCTGGAGGAGTTCGCGGGTGCGCCGGACGGCGTCGGCGGAGCCGACCGAGAAGCGGGTGGTGAGCACCTCGGCGTCGTACAGCTCGGGGACGAAGCCCTCGTCGAGGTTGCGCAGCCCGTACACGAGGTCGTCGTAGCGCGGTTCGGCGGCGACGATCCGCACGCCGGGGACCTTCTCGCGCAGGTAGCGGCCGACGCCCATGAGGGTGCCGGTGGTGCCGAGGCCGGCCACGAAGTGGGTGACGGTCGGCAGGTCGGCGAGGATCTCGGGGCCGGTGCCGGCGTAGTGGGCGCCCGCGTTGTCGGGGTTGCCGTACTGGTAGAGCATCACCCAGTCGGGGTGCTCGGCGGCGATCTCCTTGGCCATCCGGACGGCGGTGTTGGAGCCGCCCGCGGCCGGGGAGGAGATGATCTCGGCGCCCCACATGCGGAGCAGTTCGCGCCGTTCCTCGCTGGTGTTCTCCGGCATGACGCAGACCATCCGGTAGCCCTTGAGCTTGGCGGCCATGGCGAGCGAGATGCCGGTGTTGCCGCTGGTGGGTTCGAGGATGGTGCAGCCGGGGGTGAGCCGGCCGTCGGCCTCGGCCCGCTCGATCATGTGCAGCGCCGGGCGGTCCTTGATGGAGCCGGTGGGGTTGCGGTCCTCCAGCTTGGCCCAGAGGGTCACGAGGCCCTCCGCGTTGCCGGGAACGGCGGCGGACAGCCGCGGCAGGCGGACCAGCGGGGTGTTGCCGACGGCTTCGAGCGGACTGTCGTAACGCAAGGGAGGCCTCCGGCCACGGCGGTGAGGGTCGGGAAGGGCGCCCTCCCGGCCGCCTGCGCGACGGGCCGGGAGGGCCGGGGATCAGCGGGCGCCGCCGGCCACGGCGGGCAGGATGGTGACGCTGTCGCCGTCGGCGACGGCGGTGGAGATGCCTTCCAGGAAGCGGACGTCCTCGTCGTTCAGGTAGACGTTGACGAAGCGGCGCAGCTCGCCGCCCTCCAGCAGGCGGGCGGCGATGCCCGGGTGGCGGGCGTCGAGGTCGGTGAAGAGCTCACCGAGGTTGCTGCCGGTGCCCTCGACGGCCTTGGCGCCGTCGGTGTAGGTGCGGAGGATGGTCGGGATGCGGACCTCGATGGCCATGGGTGCGCTCCTGTGCGAGTCGTGAGGTGGGTGGGCCGCAGCGGGCGCGGCGGGGCGGAGGGTTCCGGGGCGCGGCACGGCCTGCGGCGGCGGGCCCGGTGGGGCGTGGGCGGCTCAGCGCGAGCGCGCGGGCGTGCCGGGACAGATCGCACTGGCGAGCCGGCACAGGTCGACGTGCAGGCGCGCCACGAGGCGGGTGCCCGGGGCCTGGGTGCTCACATCGACGGAACGCATGGGCTCATCGTATAGATTCCCGGCCCCGCTCCGACACGTCCGTCTCGGGATCCGGATGTTTTCGTTCCCCCTGATGAGACCCACCGCCGATGACGGCGGCCCGCCGCCCGTCCGGTGACGGTCGGCGGGCCGTGCCCGGGCGGGTGCGGGTCAGACCGGGTAGGCCTCGACGACCTGGACGTCTTCCTCCGTGATCTCGCCGTCCACGATGCGGAACGAGCGGAACTGGTAGGCGTCCTCGGGACCGTTGCCCTCGGCGGTGGAGACCAGGACGTAGTGGGCGAACGGCTCGGAGGCGTAGCTCACGTCGGTGCGCGACGGGTAGGCCTCGGTCGCGGTGTGCGAGTGGTAGACGATCACGGGCTCCTCGTCGCGGTCGTCCATCTCGCGGTAGAGCTTGAGCAGGTCGCCCGAGTCGAACTCGTAGAAGGTGGGAGAACGGGCGGCGTTGAGCATCGGGACGAACCGCTCGGGACGGCCGCTGCCGGCCGGTCCGGCGACCACGCCGCAGGCCTCGTCCGGGTGGTCGGCGCGGGCGTGGGCGACGATCCGGTCGCGCAGTTCTCGGGTGATGGTCAGCATGCGGTCAGGATAGCCACGCCCCGGCGGCCCCCAGCAGGTGACCGGTCGCCGGGGCGTCCGGGGAGCGGTCAGCGGGTCTCGTCGGCGCCGGCAGCGGCGTGCAGGTGGTCGTGCGCGACGGCGTGGACGGCCTCGGGGCGGCGGCTCTTGAGCACCTGATAGCCGACCACGAGCACGACGGCCCAGACCGGGAAGACGTACAGCGAGATCCGGTTGTCCTCGTCGAAGCCGATCAGGATGACGACCAGGACGAGGAAGGCGAGGGCGGCCCAGCTGACCCACGCGCCGCCGGGCGCCTTGAAGGTGGGCGCCGGCAGGTGGCCGGCCCGCCAGGCCTTGCGGTAGCGGATCTGGGCGATCAGGATCATCGCCCACGTCCACAGGCCGCAGACCGTGGCGACGGAGGTGATGTACTCGAACGCCCGTGCCGGGACGAGGTAGTTGAGCACCACGCCGGCGCCCATCAGGATGCAGGACAGGGTGATCGCGAAGGCCGGCGTGCGGCGGGAGTTGAGCTTGGTGAGCTGCCCGGGGGCCTGTCCGCGCAACGCGAGGTCGCGCAGCATGCGGCCGGTGGAGTACATGCCGGAGTTGCAGGAGGACAGCGCGGCGGTGAGCACGACGAAGTTGATGATGCCGGCCGCGGCGGGGATGCCGATCTTGCCGAAGGCGGCGACGAACGGGCTGACGCCGGGCTGGAACTCGGTCCACGGCACGAGGGAGAGGATGACCACCAGGGCGCCGATGTAGAACAGCGCGATGCGCCAGGGCAGGGTGTTGATGGCGCGCGGCAGGGTCTTCTCGGGGTTCTCGCTCTCGCCCGCGGTGACGCCGACGAGTTCGACGCCCAGGTAGGCGAACATGACGATCTGCAGGGTCATCACCGTGGCCCCGATGCCCTTGGGGAAGAAGCCGCCGTCCTGCCACAGGTGGGTGATCGACGCGGTGTCACCGGCCTTGCTGAAGCCGAGGGTGAGCACGCCGATGCCGATGAGGATCATGCCGATGATGGCGGTGACCTTGACCATCGAGAACCAGAACTCGATCTCGCCGAACAGCTTCACCGAGATCAGGTTGGCCGCGTAGAGGATGACGAGGAAGGACAGCGCGCTGACCCATTGCGGGAAGGCGGGCGCCCAGAACTTCACGTACACCGCGGCGGCGGTGGTCTCCGCCATGCCGGTGACCACCCAGAACAGCCAGTACGTCCAACCGGTCACGTAGCCGGCGAAGGGGCCGAGGAACTCGCGCGCGTACTCGGCGAAGCTGCCGGAGACCGGGCGGTAGGTGAGCAGTTCGCCGAGGGCCCGCATGATCGCGAAGATCACCACGCCGGCGACGGCGTAGGAGAGGATCAGGCTCGGGCCGGACTTGGAGATCGCCGTCCCGGCGCCGAGGAACAGGCCGGTGCCGATGGCGCCGCCGATCGCGATCATCTGGATCTGGCGGCTGCCGAGTCCCCGCTCGTAGCCCTCCTCGTCCGGTGTGGCGTCGACCACTTGGTCGTACTGCTGCTCGGCCATGGTGCACCGTCCTGGGTGGGTCTCGTGGGGTGGAGAAGTCGTACCACGCAGGGTTCGGAGAGCGGTGTTCATCTGAGCGATATTTGAGCATGACCTGGCATGTTTTGCCCGATTTGCACGGCAATGCCCCGGCCGATCGTCCACATCCTGGACAAATCAACCGGGGCACCCACGCGATCAGGCACGATCGACCGCAGGCGGACGACCGGGGCGACACAAGGACCTCAGTCCGCGATCGCCTCCAGCAGCGACTCCTGGAGCGCGCCCAGCCACAGGTAGGCCATCACCAGCGGCTTGCGCTCGTCGCCGTCCGGCAGCTCGTAGAGGCCCTGCTCGTCCTCCTCGGTCACCTCCAGCCGGGCGCCCAGCGTCAGCCGCAGGTCGTTGAGCGCACCCAGCCAGCGCAGGCAGTCCGGGGCGGGCAGCTTGAGCACGCCACCGCCGCCGAGGCCGTCCAGCGACCGGACGACGAGCAGCGCGTCGTCACGCTTGCGGGCCCGCAGGTCGAGCTCCGTGTAGCGGCGGAACTCCGCGGCGGCCGCCTCGGCCTCCGCGTCCGCCGGCTTCGCCGGATCCCCGTAGGCGTCCGGGAAGAGCCGGGCCAGCGCCGGGTCGGTGGGAGCCTCGGTCGGCCCCTCGGCGAACAGCGCCGCCAGCGGGTCGGCGCCCTCCCCGCCGGGGCCGGGGCCGATCAGCTCCAGCATCTGCACTTCCAGCGAGCGCAGGATGGAGGCCTCGACCTCGTCCAGCGCGATCGCCGCGCTCCCGCCACCGGTGCTCTCGAACAACCCAGCCATCTGTATCGGTCAGCCCGTCTTCGTCGTCACTCGTCGTTCGCACATCGGCCGCACGCCGGCCGCACAGCAGGGAACCGCCGGAGCCCTTGAGGTCAGTCGTGCTGCAGCGTGGCCCAGAGGCCGTAGCCGTGCATCGCCTGGACGTCGCGCTCCATCTCCTCGCGGGACCCGCTGGAGACGACCGCCCGGCCCTTGGTGTGGACGTCCATCATCAGCTTCCGCGCCTTGTCCTTCGGGTACCCGAAGTAGGCCTGGAAAACGTACTGGACGTAGCTCATCAGGTTGACCGGGTCGTTGTGCACGATGGTCACCCAGGGGGTGTCGGGCTCCGTCACCGGCAGTCCTTCGACCTCCGGGCGCTCGATCTCCGCGGGCGCGACACTCACCGCCGGGTCCTCCTCGCTGCGCGTTTCCCGCGCTCGACGTCCATGCGCTTCCAGTGCCCATGCTGCCATCCGGGGGACCCCCAGGCGATTTCGCCCCGGCCCCGCCACGAGAAATCGTCAATCTGACGCTAAGTGGTAGTAGCATCATCCTCATGGACGCCACTTCAGTGCGCGCGGCCGGCTCGACCGCGCTGTTCACCGACCGCTACGAGCTCACCATGCTGCAGGCCGCCCTGCGCAGCGGGGCCGCGCACCGCCGCTCCGTCTTCGAGGTGTTCACCCGGCGGCTGCCGAGCGGGCGGCGCTACGGGGTGATGGCCGGCACCGGCCGGGTGCTCGACGCGATCGAGGACTTCCGCTTCACGCCCGCCCAGCTGGACTGGCTCGCCGGTCAGGGCGTCGTCGACGACGACACCCTGCGGTACCTCGCCGACTACCGCTTCACCGGCGACGTCCACGGCTACCCCGAGGGCGAGGTCTACTTCCCCGGCTCGCCGCTGCTCACCGTCACCGGCACCTTCGCCGAGGCGGTGATCCTGGAGACCGTCATCCTGTCGATCCTCAACCACGACTCGGCGATCGCCGCCGCAGCCTCCCGGATGACCGCCGCCGCCGGCGGCCGCCCCGTCATCGAGATGGGCGCCCGCCGGGCCCACGAGCGGGCCGCCGTCTCCGCCGCCCGGGCCGCCTACGTGGCCGGCTTCGCCGCCACCTCCGACCTGGAGGCCGGCTTCACCCACGGCATCCCCACCACCGGCACCGCCGCGCACGCCTTCACCCTCGTCCACGACAGCGAGCGGGACGCCTTCCAGGCCCAGATCGCCTCCATGGGCAAGGGCACCACCCTGCTGGTCGACACCTACGACCTGCGCGAGGCCGTCCGCACCGCCGTCGAGGTGGCCGGGCCCGAACTCGGCGCCGTCCGGATCGACTCCGGCGACCTCACCCTGCTCGCCCACCGCGTCCGCCGCCAGCTCGACGAGCTCGGCGCCGAGAACACCCGGATCATCGTCACCTCCGACCTCGACGAGTACGCGATCGCCGCGCTCGCCGCCGCCCCCGTCGACGGGTACGGCGTCGGCACCAGCCTGGTCACCGGCAGCGGCCACCCGACCTGCGCCATGGTCTACAAGCTGGTCGCCCGCGCCGAGACCCCGGACGGCCCGCTGGTCCCCGTCGCCAAGCGCGCGGCCGGTGGCAAGACCAGCGTCGGCGGCCGCAAGTGGGCCGCCCGCCGGCCCGACGCGGACGGCGTCGCCGAGGCCGAGGTGGTCGGCACCGGGCCCGTCCCGGCCGAGCTGGAGCCGCACCTGACGCAGGTGCCGCTCGTCCTGGCCGGCGAGACGGTAGGCCGCGAGCCGCTCAGCGCGGCGCGCGACCGGCACGTCCGCGCCCGGGCCGCGCTGCCGCTGTCGGCCACTCAGCTCTCCAAGGGCGACCCGGTCCTGCCCACCGAACTGCACCTCTGAGCGCCGGGCACGGGCGGCGGACGGCCCCTCGGGCCTTCCGCCTCCGCGCGCCACTCCCTAGAGTCAGCCGTAGAGTTCCCATGGAGTCCCCGGGAACTCCCCGCGTACGACGTGACGACCGGTCGAGCCGGGCGGCGGACCGTACGCCCCGCGAACGATCCGCGCGCGCTCACCCGCCCGCGGGCCGGGCGCTCCCGGGGACCCCCACCACCGGGGCACCGCTTCCACCGGACGCCCCCCACATTTCGAGGATGCGAGCCATGCACCGGGCACTGATCGTCGTCGACGTGCAGAACGACTTCTGCGAGGGCGGCAGCCTGGCCGTCGCCGGCGGCGCCGAGGTGGCCGCCGCCATCACCGACCTGATCGCCGAGTCCTCCGCCGGCTACCAGCACATCCTCGCCACCCGTGACCACCACATCGACCCGGGCGACCACTTCTCAGCCGAGCCGGACTACGTCACCAGCTGGCCCGTGCACTGCGTCGCCGGCACCGAGGGCGTGGGCTTCCACCCCAACTTCGCGCCCGCCGTCATCTCCGGCGCGGTCGAGGCGGTGTTCGACAAGGGCGCCCACTCGGCCGCGTACAGCGGCTTCGAGGGGCTGGACGAGAACGGGCGCGGGCCGGTCGAGTGGCTGCGCGAGCGCCAGGTCGACGAGGTCGACGTGGTCGGCATCGCCACCGACCACTGCGTCCGGGCCACCGCGCTGGACGCGGCCAGGGCCGGGTTCACCACCCGCGTCCTGCTGGAGCTCACCGCGGGGGTCGCGGCGGGGACCACCGCCGCCGCGCTGGAGGAGCTCCGGGCGGCCGGGGTCGAGCTGGTGGGCAATCCGGTGGTGCGCTGACCCGTCCTAGGCGAGGAGCAGTTCCACGACGTCCGTCCCGCCCTCCCGGAAGGCCTCGCGCAGCTCGCCCCCGACGGCCTCCGGGTCGGCGGCCAGGCGCGCCCCGCTGACGTAGACCACCCGGATCCCCAGGTACTCCATCCGGTGCTGGCCCCCGCGCACCCACGCGGCCTCCCCCTCGCTGACGCAGCGCAGGTCCGAGTCCACCTCCACCGCGACGCCGCGCTCCGGCCAGTACAGGTCCGGGACGGCGATGTACGTGCCGCCGCGCATCCGCAGCTCCGGGCCGGCCAGCGGGACGGGCAGCAGCCACTCGTCCACCAGCCCGCCGAGCCGGTCCAGCACCGACTCCCGCTCGGCGGCCAGCAGTTCGTCCAGCGCCGCCCGCACCCGCGGCTCGGCGGTCAGCCCGGACTCGGCCAGTTCGGCCGCCAACTCCCTCACCGTGCACCGGCCCTCGGGCCGCGACACGGCCTCCCGCAGCACCGCCCGGACCGGCGCCGGGGCCATCCCGTCCGCCGTCCACTCGCACAGCGCGTCGGCCACCGCCCTGGCCACCGGCGCACAGGCCAGGCCGTGCACCGAGCGGGCCACCAACTCCCTTTCGGTGCGCAGGATCCGCACCTCGCCGACGTCCTTCAGGCGGCGCTGGCGCGGCACCAGGACGTCCACCCCGGTGACGGCCGGCAGCCGCGGCACGGCGGCGAAGCCGTACAGCGCGAGCGCCGCCGTGCCGGTGATCACCGCGCCCTCGCGGCGGCCCTCCTCGCGGCCGTTCTGCGCCGCGTACAGCAGCGCGGCCCACATCCGCTGCTCCGGCGTGGGCTCCCCGACCTGCAGCAGGTACACCCGGGGCAGGACGCGCTGCCAGGGACCGCCCCGGCGGCAGTGCTCGGTGATGAGACGGGCCGGCACGCCCCGGGCGCGCAGCTGGCTAGCGGTGACGACGTTCTGCTGACGCTTCGCCAGCTCCTCCAGGGACGGCGGCGGCGAGGGAATGCGGTAGGTCATGCCGACACCATCCCCAACCGCCCGGACCTGCGAGCCGCTGCCTGACGCACTGTTACCCAACCGTCGCGAAACCGGGACCAGCCCGCACTAAAGTCCCCATACCCTCACTCTTTCGGAGTAATGGATGCCAATATGCTTGTCCTATCTGATCGAAAACGATCACCGACCAGGTCGTCTGACCGAGGGTGACCAAAGGCATACGGCGAGACACCCTGCAGGCGTCACTCCCGCCCGCGGGATTGCCTAGGCTTACGTCATGTCACGTGACGAGACCGCAGGCCTCCGCGCGGCCCAACTCCGCCTCGGCCGCCTGCCCGGATACGTCCGCCGCCCGGACCCGGCCCGCCGCAGCGGCGAACAGGGCCATACGTACAAGAAGGGGTGGGAGGTCCGCTTCACCGCCCGCAGCGAAGCCGAGATAGCGGAGATCCGCGACCTCGTCGTCGCCGCCGGCTTCGCCCCCGCCAGACCCTTCTTCAAGGGCCACCAGCTCATCCAGCCCGTCTACGGCATGGCTGCCGTCCAGGCCTACCTGGCGGCGAGACAGGCGGCCGAGGAGCACGCCGCACGCACCGCCCTCGGCCGCCGCCGACGCGTCACCGGCGCGCGCTCCACCCGCCCCTGCGAGGAGAACGCGGGCACGACGGCCGCCGCCGCGAGCGCCGCCGGAGCCGCCGCGGCGGCAGCCGCACAGCTCGCGCGCCGACGGGCCATCGAAACCTTCCCCGCCCAGACCGAACGCAGCACCGCCGCGGACGACCGCATCTCCCCCGCCGAGGCCCGCCCGCACCACTGACGGGCCGTCAACCACTCCACGCCCCGGGCAGCGTGCCCCCGGGGCGTGGCCGCCCCACCCCCGGACGCCGGGAATCGGGCGCCCCGGTCGTGCGGGCGGTTGCGCGCGCACGCCTTCGCGCCGTAGGCGTGGACGTCGGCCGCCGCAAGGCCTACGGTGGCACATCAACCGCCGCGCGACCCACGCCGACCTCACCGACAGCACGCCCCCGCACACCTCTGACCAGCCTCGACACGCTCACCCCCACGCCCCAGCGGCACTGCGCACCACCCTCCCGCCGATCCCCCCGGCCGACGCCGCACCGGCCACGCCCGCACCGCGCCGCACCGGCCCGCACGGGAACCGGCCGAGCGGCGGCGGGATCCGGGCATTCCATCCGATTGGTCACCCAGCGCACCGAGGGCCTACCGTAGAGTGAGCACAGATGATCGACAGTCAGACATCCATCTCCCTTGCCGAGAAGCTGAGATGACCAACCGTCACACGCGCTCCGCCGAGCCGCCCCCGAGGCCCGGCGAACCGTCCGGCCCACCGGGCCGCGCACCGGCCGACGCGTCCACGGGCGTGCCTTCGGGTGCGTCCGCGGGCACGCCCTCGGGCGCGTCCGCGGACCTTCCCGCGGACCTGGCCGTCGACCTTCCGCTCGTCCTGCCCGCGGACGTGCCCGTGGACTTCGCCGCCTTCTGCGAACTCCACCGACCGCGGTACCTCAGCTACGCCCGGGTCTGGCTCCCCGACCGCGCCGAGGCGGCCACCGCCGTCCAACATGCCTTCGCCGAAATCGCCGTCCACTGGCGCGAGTTGCTCGGCACCGCGAACCCCACCGCACACGCCTGGCAGATCCTGCGCGGCACCGTCGCCGAACGCACGCGCCGGCCCGTGCCCGCCACCCCGCAGCGCCACCCCGCCGACGACGACCTGGCGATCCTCCACTACGTCGTCGGCCTCGCCGCGCCCGAGATCGCCGACGTCATCGGCACCGACACCGCCAGCGTGGCCGGCCGGCTCCGCCGCACCATGCTGCGCGAGGCCTCCGGCTGGTGAGGCACTACGCGTGCCGCACGCCGGTCACGTCGAACAGGTGGTGCACCGGGTCGTGGACCAGGTAGCGGGAGAACGACTCCACCGTGAACCGCGCCCCGTCACTCCGGCTCCCGGTCCGCCGCCACTGCTCCTCCCCCGCCACCCCGTCGAACGCCGCCGCCAGCACCTCGGCGGCCGCGACCAGCTCCTCCGCCACCACGGCGGGGCTCTGCTCCCCGTACCGCTTGGCGACGGCCGTCTCGTCCTGGTCCCAGTTGGCGAACAGCGGCCCGTCCTGCGTCAGCATCAGCCCCAGCCGCACGTGGAACAACCGGAACACGTCCCGCACGTGGCACGCGTACTCCAGCGCCGACCACACCCCGGGCGCAGGCCGCCGGCGCAGGGCGGCGCCGTCCGCCCCCAGCAGAGCCGCCCAACTCGCCGCGTTCGCCCGGATCATGCCCGCGACGTCCTCCCGGACGACGGCCGGCGTTTCCAGCCCGCACTCCGGACAGGCGCGCTCCAGCACCCAGGTCCAGTCCTTCACGTCCGGCACGATGGCGGCGGTGTTCTCCGAATCACTCATGCCCCCAGCATGGAAGCCCGCACACAGCCCTGACCAGCACCATTGCCGCCAACACCCACCGAATTGCCGCCACGTCACCTACCCTCGCCGCACGCGCCACCACACCCACCCGGCGAGCCCACCAACGAACAGAGCCCCGCCCCCGATGAGCCCCCACACAGCCCGGTACCACCCGCCCGAGGCAGCGGCCTGGGGGACGACGGGCGCGGGGGTGTCGTCAGCGGACCGGGCATCGGGATACTGCGACTCCGCCCGGTGCACCAACGGATTCTCGCGCGGCCCGCCGTCGACGGCGGGATTCGCCTCCAAGGCCTTGGCCGGCGCAAGGATCCCGTACCCGTACCTGCCGTTGGGCACAGCGGACGCATCGGCCGGCGCCGACGCCGTCGTGATCATCCGGTTGATCACCTGCCCCGCCGACAAACCGGGGTAGGCGGCCCGGATGAGCGCGGCGGTGGCGGAGACGTAGGCGGCGGCATCCGATGTCCCGCTGGCCACGCCGTAGCCGACGGAGGACTTCGCGCTCGCACGGTAGATCTCGGCCCCGGGAGCGGTCAGGGTGGTCTCGGGCCCGTAGCTCGACTTCTCCCACAGTCGCCCTTGCCGGTCCACCGCGCCGACGGCGACCACTCCGGGAAACGCCGCCGGATACTCGACCCGGCCGGCCTGGTCCCCGCTGTTCCCGGTCGATGCCACGAGGACAACGTCCTTGTCGACGGCGTACTTCACCGCCGCCCGTGTCTCGTCGTCGACTCCCGGGAATCCACCGATCGACAGATTGACCACCCCGGCCCCGCGATCAACGGCGAACCGGATTGCCTTCGCCACCCCCGCCTGGCCCGCGGTGCTTCCGGCCGTCCAGCTCACCCGGACCGGCAGGATCCGCGCCTTCGGCGCAAGACCCATGATCCCGGCCCCGTCGCCGTGGCCGTGCCCGACGATGAGGCTCGCCATCCCGGTGCCGTGGCCGTCCCGGTCAATCGTGCCGTCGCCGCTCTCGCCGGAGAAGTCCGCTCCGGAGAGGACCTGCCCGGAGAGATCCTGATGGCCCTTCATGACGCCGCTGTCGATGACGGCGATCGTGACGCCGCTCCCCTCCGAGACCGGCCAGAGCGCCGATTCGGCCTTGTAGTCGGTGAGGACCCACTGGCCGTCGCGGGCAGCATCCGCATAGACGGGGCCTGCACCGAGCCCAATGAGCACCGCAGCCACCGTCGTCTCAGCCGCTCCGCGCACAAGCCGCGCGTTCCTCAAGCCCGGTCACCCCACTCAGCGCCACGGCTGCCCCGGGACTCGCAGAACGCCAAGGGCACCGACCGACTCACCTGATCACCTGAAGTCCCCGGTCATTTCACCACGTTCGGGTTGACCACCGGATCCGACGCCCAGGTCGCGTCGTCCTCGACCAGGTATTCCGGGCGCCGCCCAGCTCGTTCCTTCTCCTTCCCCGACCCGTGGACACCGCCGTACGGGACGAACGGCGAACGGGAAGGTTCCGGGCCACCGGTCGGCTCCGGGCGGAACCGATTGCGCATCCCCATACGGATCCCCCTTCGGTGAAAGCACCCCGGCCCCGGGGCGCCGCTTGCCCGAGTGGGCCACCTCCGGGACATTCCCCGGTGCCCACCACGATGCCCGCGGTGCGACCGGCGGCCGTACGCCGGCGGCCTTCATCGACCGGAGCGCCACCGTGGATGCCCTCGGCTGCCTCCGCGCTGCCGCCGCGCTCGGGAAGGGACTGCAGTTTCCCGAAGAACCCTGGCGCACCGGGCGCCGGTACACCCCGACCGATCGACCCGAGCCCGTCGCTCTCGCCACCCTTCCGAGGACCGGGATCAACACCCGGGACCGTCCGGGGCCCGTTCGAGCCGCCGACCGTCGGCGTCCTGACACCGTCGATCTCAGTAGCCGCGCCACCCTCGACCCACCTCGGCCGGTCGAGGACCTCCCCGCCCATGGCCTCCGGGGTCACCGCCCCGCCTTCTCCCGCCGTCCGTGGTCTCGCTTGGCCGCCTCCACCGCCGTTTCCACGCCCCCGTGAGGCCGGCCCGGGTGCGGGACGCACGGCAGCTCCACAGAATTGGCCGCCGTTCGTCCCACCGACCATGCCGGCCACAGCCGCGATTCCACCCTGATCAGCGGCCGTCTCATCGGTGAAGTCGTCGCGTCCACCCGGCTTCGGCGGCTCACCCAGCGGGGTGGGCGCCTTCAGCATCGGGGTTGCCGTGCGGTAGTGCATGGCCAGGGTCTGCATGACGGTGGCGGCTTCGGCCTTCCTGCGGTCGGCCAGTGGGGTGGGGTCGTCGTCGGTGAAGGTGGTGACGGCGTCTTTGAACTGGGCCCAGTTGCCGGGTTCTTCGGGCATGTCCCGTTTGGCCTTGGCGATGGCCTCGGCGACGTTGTGGAGGGTGTTGGCCGCGTCGTTGGCGTAGGCGGCGGCGTGGTTGATGCTGTCGGCGAGGTGGAGCATGCGGGTGTGGAAGGCGTCGCTGGTGGCGCCTTCCCAGGTGGTGGCGGCTTCGGTGCTGGCGCGGGTGAGGGTGGCGCGGATGGCCTTGAGGGTGTCGGCGGCGCGGCGCCAGGGGTCGCCGGCGGCCATGACCTCGCCGGGGTTGAGGGCCTGGACCATGGCGCGCAGCTGGGCGTGGCTGTACTTGCCGAAGTCGGTGTAGGCCACGGCGGTTCGCCTCCGTTCGTCAGCGTTCGGACTTGCCGCCGTGGTGGGCGGGCGGGGCGGTGGTCCGCTGGTAGGCGGCCTGGCTGATGGCGGACGGTGCGGCCACGGACCAGCCGTCGGAGGCGAGCCGGAGTTCGCCGGCGGTGTGCCGTTCGTGTTCCTCGTAGTTGGTGGCGGTGAGTTCGGCCTTCTTCTGGGCTTCGTCGACGGCCTGTTGGAGCTGGTTGAGGATGTCGCGCAGCGCGTCGCGCATGGTGTCGTAGCGGCCGTGGAGTTCGGCGGCCTCGGCGAAGGTCCCGAGGGCGGTACGGCCGACGGCGCTCTGGCCGTGGGTGGTGGTGCCGTCGGCGCGGTGCTGGAATTCGGCGAGGAGGAGCCGCACTTGGGCGGCGAAGGCGCGGAGCTGTTCGACCTCGACCCGGTAGCCGCGTCCTGCGGCGCCCCGTGGCCCACTGCCCGTTCCCGTGCCAGTGCCCGCGGCCATCGGCGGCGCCTCCCCGGTACGTCCGTTTGACTAGGCCATGTCTAACACATGTACGCCGCGCCAAACCCGTTGCGACGTCAGTTCGTTGACGCCGCCTGCGCCGCCGTCAACGCTCCGCGGCAGAGGTGGTCGGCGTGGCGGGTGGTTTCGGGGAGGCGGTAGCGGCGGGCGAGGTGGAGGGTCGTGGCGACGGCGGTGTCGAGGCCGATGCGGTGGCCTACGGAGACGAAGACGGGCTTGACGCCGGGCCGGGTGCGGACGGCCCGGCCGACCTCCTCGCCGGTGGCGGGGTCGGTGAGGGGGCTGGTGGAGCCGCGCGGGGTGTCGGGGGCCTCGTGGTCGAAGGTGAACGGGGTCTTGGCGACGCCGAGGGTGCGCAGGCCGGTGAGGACGCCGAGGTGGCTGGCGAGGCCGAGGCGGCGGGGGTGGGCGAGGCCGTAGCCGTCACAGACGACGAGGTCGGGGGTGCGGGTGAGGCCGGCGAGGGCGTCGAGGACGGCGGGGACCTCGCGGAAGGCGAGGAGTCCGGGGACGTACGGGAAGGGGATCCGCCCCCCGGCGGTGGCCTGCTCGACGACGTCGAGGGTGTCGGCGTCGAGGAGGACGGCGGCCGCGACGACGAGGTCCCGGTCGTCGTCGTAGGCGACGTCGACACCGGCGACGAGCCGTACCGCGGCGTGGCCGGGGTCGTCGTGGGCCTGGACGAGTGGCCGGAGGCGCTCCTGTGCGGCGCGGGCCTCGGCCTCGGTGGTGGGCCAGTCGGCGGGGATGGGCACGGGCGGTTCCCCCTGAAGAGTGAAGGGTCGGTCCCGATCACCGTACCGAGCGGCCCGGACGACCCCGGGGTGAGCCCGTGCGCCCCCCGTGCCCCGGGGGCGCGGGCTTAGCCTGGACTTACCGAACTCCTGTTCCGGGTAGGACTCCTGGCAGCCTGCACCGCGCCGGCCAGATCCCCCGACCGCCGTTTCCCCCGACGTGCGAAGGACCCCGCCATGCCGCGTCCGTCCGCTGCCCAGTTGTTCCTCGGTACGTTCACCGTCGTCGCCACCACCGTGGCACTGCTGGCCGTCTCGGGCGCCGCGGGCGTCCTGGAGGTCGCGGTGCCGGTGGGGTTCGCCCTGGCGCTCGGCACGCTGGTGGCGCTGCTGCCCCTGCCGTCGTCGAGGTCCGGGCGGACGGCCCGGGTGCCGGCGCCGGCCGGGCACGAGTACGCCCGGCAGCGCTGATCCGCCGCCGGGCGTCCCGTTCGGGCGTCGCCGCTCCACCGGTCAGGCCGTGGAGACCACCACGGTCTTCGCGGCCTTGTCGTGGATGCACTGGCGGTAGGGCTTGTCGAAGACGCCGAAGATCCCGTCGATGATCCACCACAGGACGGCGCAGCAGAGCACGGCGGGGAGGATGAAGACGGCGGAGCGGGTCCAGGCGGCGGACTGGGTGGGCGAGTTGCCGTCGACGAGCATGGCGACGCGCACCTTCATCGCCTTCTTGCCGAGGGTCTGGCCGTCCCGGCTGAGCATGAGGCCGTCGTAGACGAGCCACAACGCGCAGGCGAGCCAGAACGCGCCGGTCTCGCCGGAGCGGTTGCCGAGGCTCGCGAAGGGCAGGACGACGAGCAGGGCGACCGCCTGGACGAGCAGGTAGTCGATGATCCGGGCGAGGATCCGGTTGGGCCAGCTGCCGATGGGCGGCATCCCGGGCACGGGTCCGCCGCCGGGGGTGCCGTAGGCGTTCGGGTCGTGGCCGGGCGGGGTCTGGCCGTAGGGCTGCTGCCCGTACGGGGCCTGGCCGTGGCCGGGTGCGTCCTGGGGCGGGCCGCCGTACGTGCCGCCGTAGGCGCCGGGGCGGTCCCCGGGGGCGTCAGCGGGCGGCGGGTTTCCGTACGGGTCCGACGGCCTGCCTTCCGGCGTGCCGCCGCCCGGCTGCGGGGACTGCTTGTCGAAGGAGGGCTTGCCGCCCCCCTCCGGCTGGGGGCCTGAGGGGTCGTGGGTGCTCATGCCCCGAGTAGAACATCACACATTCTCAGCTCTTGGGATATTTCGTCCGTTTTGCACCGTGAGGGGCGGTGAGAACAGGGAGCGACCGGGCTCCGCCGCTCAGTCGCGGACGACCCGGGTGCGCGCCGCCCGGTCGTGCCAGCCGCGCCGGGCCGAGCGGTCGAACAGCGGCCAGAGCAGGGCGACGGGGACGAGGAGGGACAGCTGTCTGACGATCCACCGCAGCAGTGACCGGCCGAGGCTCAGCCTGGTGCGGACCGCGGCGCTCGGGGAGGCGGCCGCGTCGGCCACCCGGATCCCGGCGAGCCGCTTGCCGAAGGTCTGGCCGGACCGGGCGGTCGGCAGCACCTCGTAGAGCAGGCTGACGAAGAGCAGGATGCCGAGCAGAACGGCGATCTTGCCGACCACGACGTCGTCCACCAGCCACACCTGGACCTCGTGGCGGCTGAGGGCGCTGGCCATCCGGGCCTGGTCGAGCTTCTGCTGGATGTGGTCGGACACGGAGTTGCCGAGCGGGATCCCGGCCGCCGCGGCGACGACCGCGAGGACGGCGGTGTCGACGGCGCGCGCGGCGAGGCGCCGTCCGAGCCCGGCGGGCGGGGCGGGCGCGGGGCGGCGCCGCGTGGTGGCCTGCCGCTGGGGACGGGCGGGGGCCGGAGCCGGGGTCGCTTTCGCCGCCTTGTCCGGCTCCTTCGAAGCGGGGGCAGGTGCGGGTACGGCGGGAACCGGCTCTGCGACCGTCGTCCAATCCGGCGCGCGCACTGCCGCCGGAGAAACCGGAGGAGCCGACGAAGCCGGAGCAGCCGACGAAGCCGGAGCAGCCGGAGCGGCCGCGGACGTCATGGCAGTCGGCGCAGCCGGAACACCCGCGGCGAGCACCGCCGCAGGGCCGGTGGCCGCGCCGACCGCCACCGGATCGGCGTCAACCGCCGCCGCCTCATCAGCCGGAGTGCGCCCCTCGTCCGCGCGCCCCTCGTCGTCCCCGGGCGCCTCCGGAAGCACCCCCCACGACACCCAGCGCGGCGCCCCGCCCGTCTCCATCAGCCCCCGCTGCGCCCGCGGATCGACCTGCCACCCGGACGCGTCCGCCGCCACCGACGGCTCACCGGAAGCGCCAGGGCCGCCCGTCTCCTCCCCGGCCGCCCGGAACACCGGCCCGCCGACCGGCTCCATCCGCGGCCCCACGACGAACGACGCCCCGCCCTCCGCCTGGTCCAGGTACACCGGCCCGGTGTCCCCGGAAGCGCGCTCCCCGGCGCCGCCCCCGCCGTCCGGCGGAGCGGGCTCCGGTTCCCGGGCGGGCGCGGGCGGCGGCACCGGCCGCACCCCTGCCGGGGCACCGGCCCCCGGCCGCCGGGCCGCGAAGCGCGGCGGCTCCAGCACCTCGCCCTCCGCCGGGGCGGGGCGGCTGGTGCCCGGCACCCAGGCGGAGCCGCCCCAGTACCGGACGAAGCCCGGGATCGAGGGGTCGGGGTAGTAGCCCGGCTCGGGCCCGACCGCCGTGTCCGCGCCGCCGGCGAAGGACTGGTCCGTCATGCAGGGTCTTCCTTCCTGGCAGGTCCCGGCGGCGCCACCGCGGCACGCCCGGCCGGCGGGCCCGCGGGCGGCCCGGGGCGCGGCGGGCGGCTAGGCGGTCGGTGCGTGCGGGGGCATCACCGGAAGGGCGGACAGTCGCCGGGCAGTCACAAAGGGTAGTACCTCGGCGGACCGGTGACGGGAAGTTGGCGAATCCCCGGACACCGGGGGCCCGCCCGGGGTATGGGATCCGGTCGCGCCGCCCCCTGGCGCGCGAATGCGGTCGCGCGCCCCGCCCCCTCCGTTCACAACCCCGGGCCGTACTTCCCGAAGAAATTCCGGAAACACGAGTAAGAGCCGGTGCGGACCGCTCTCTCAAAGGTCACAGGGCCCGAAAACGGGCACGAACCGAAGGCAGAGAGGAAGACGATCATGGAGCGCCCCGTCGGCGTGGTCGAGCACGAACTGGAGCTCAACCTGGTGCTCTCCCCCGAACACAGCGTCCCCGTCCCGGCCCGCCTGTCGTACGGCAGCCACGACCCGTACGCGGTCCACATCACCTTCCACCTGGACACCGGCTCGCCGGTGACCTGGGTGTTCGCCCGCGAGCTGCTGGTCGAGGGCACGTTCCGCCCGTGCGGCCAGGGCGACGTGCGGATCTGGCCGACCCGATCGGGCCGGCGCAGCGTGCTGTGCCTGGCGCTGAGCTCGCCCGCCGGGGACGCGCTGCTGGAGGCGCCGCTGCCGGTCGTCGCGGCCTGGCTGGAGCGGGCGCACCGGCTCGTCCCGCCGGGCAGCGAGCTGGCCGCGCTGGACATGGACGGCTCGCTCGCCGAGCTGCTCGCGTGAGGATCCGCCCCGACGGGGGTACCCCGGCCGGACGGGGACCGGCTGCGGCAGCACCCGCCCCCACCCGACCCGACGCCGGGCACGGCGCGGCTCAGCGGGCCGCGGGGGCCTGCTGACGCCTGCGCGCGGCACCGGGTCCGCCGTCGCGCTGTCCGGGCAGCCGGACGACCGGTGCGCCGCCGGCCCGCCGCCGGGCCCTTATCCGGATGACGGCGGCGAGCAGGAAGCAGAGCCCGACCCACGGGTAGACGGAGGTGGGCAGCTGGCGCAGCGGCCCCATGTGCAGGACGGCCGGCCCCTGCGGCTTGGCGGCCCACATCGCGAAGGAGAAGAACGCCAGGAGCGTGGCCCAGAACGCGGCCCGCCAGCGGACCCTGCGGACGGCCGCCGGGCGGGCGTGCTCGACGGAGGCCTCGGCGGCGAGCAGGACGAGCACCGGCACGCACCACACCCAGTGGTGGGTCCAGCTGATGGGGGAGATCAGCACGGCGGTGACGGCGGCGCAGCAGACGCCCCAGGCCTCGGCGCGCGGCAGCCAGTGCGAGCTGCGGGCGGCCCAGGCGGCGACGAAGAGCCCGGCGACGGCGGCCGCGCCGGCCCCGAGGGTGGCGAGGGTGCCGGGGTCGGCGGTGTGCAGGAGGCGGGCGAAGGCGCCGCGCAGCGACTGGTTGTCGACGATCTCGGTCTTGCCGACCCGGGAGGAGTCGTAGAGGTACTTGGTCCAGAAGCCCCAGGTGGCGTCGGGCAGGGCGACCGCGCCGATCAGGAAGGTGCCGAGGAAGGTGAGGCCGGCCACGAAGGCGGCCCGGATCCGGCCGGTGAGCAGCAGGTAGACGGCGAACAGGCCGGGGGTGAGCTTGAGGCCGGCGGCGATGCCGATCGCCACGCCCTTGCTGCGGCGGGCGTCCGGGCGGGTGAGGTCCCAGAGGATCAGGCAGGCGAGCGCGAGGTTGATCTGGCCGTAGCGGAGCGTGGTGAACACCGGTTCGAGCCAGACGCCGCAGCCGGTCACCAGGATCACGCCGAGCGGCCGCAGTTCCCTGCGCGGCCAGCCGACCAGCTTGAACGACAGGTGGGTGAGCAGCGCGAGCAGCCCGAGGTTGCCGAGAGTGATCGCCACTCGCAGGAACGGCACCGGGAACCAGGTCGTGGGGACGAACAGCATGGCCGCGAACGGGGGGTAGGTCGCGGGGAGTTTCCACTCGGTGACGCGCAGCGCGTACAGGTCGGTGCCGTTGGCGACGGCGGCGCCCTCGGCCCGGTAGACGATCATGTCGACCATCGAGGTGTGCACGAAGTGGCGGACCACGGCGTACACGACCAGGGAGAGCAACGCCACGGCCGACACGACCAGCAGCGGCCGGCGGGGGGCCTCGCGCACGGAGCGGACGGGTACGCCGAACGCGTGCTTCAGCCGTTCCGACAGAGAGCCGGGCGAAGGGGCGGGTGCGGCCCGCACCGGGCTGCGCTCGTCTTGCACCGCTGTCACTGTCCACTCCGTCCACCGCTCGGCCAACCAGCGACGATACCGGATGCCCGCCGGACCGGCCCGGCCACGGGCAATCACACAGGGTGACGAAGGGCCCCGGCCGGGCGTGCTCCGTCGCGGTTCGGAGCACGCCCGGCCGGGGCTCGGGGAGCAGGCGCGGGGAGGGACGGGAGGTCCGGCCGGAGGTCAGCCGGTGTAGGCGCCGAAGGCCCGGGTGAAGTCCAGCGGCTGCTGGACGATGCTGCTGCAGCTCGCGTCCGCGTAGGCCTTCGCGCCGCCGTCGCAGGACTTGTCCCGGGTGCCGGACCACATCGCCAGCCAGGCCAGGTGCTTGCCGGCGGCGAAGTCGGCGAGCTGCTTGGCGTCGGCGACGGTGAACACCTCGGTGGCGACGTCGTTGACGCCGATCATCGGGGTGACCGCGACCTTGCGCCAGGCGGCCGCGTCGTCCAGTCCGAGCACGCTCTTCACCTGGGCCTGGGTCGCGGTGGCCGCGGCGATCGCGTACGTTCCCATCCGGCCCTGCGGGTTCGGGGCGACGCCGTCGCCGAAGTCCATCGCCATGATGTTGACGGCGCCGATGGCGACGCCGTCGGCCTTGGCCCCGGCGACCAGGTTGACGCCGTCCTGGGTCAGGCCGGAGGGCAGCGCGGGCAGGGTGAAGGAGACGTCCAGGGGCCGTCCCTTGGCGGCGGCGGTCCGCTGGAGCTGGGCGATGGCCTGGGCCCGCCGGCCGTTGGCCGCGGCGTCGGCGATCGCGCCGCCCTCGACGTCGAAGTCGAGCCTGGTGAGGCCGTACGCGTCGACGACCTTCTGGTAGGCGGCGGCCAGGTCGGCGGCGGAGGAGCACGCGGCGGCGAGCTCGGTGCCGTTGGCGCCGCCGAAGGACGCCCGGACGTCACCGCCCGCCGCCCGCAGCGCGCCGATCTGGGCGGCCACGGCGTCGGTGGAGAGGTCGCTCACGCCGCCCCACTTCGGGGTGCAGCCGCCGCCGGACACGACGAACGCGAGGTTGAAGTTCTTCACGCCGGTGGCCTTGGCGGTGGCGACCAGGTCGTAGGGCGGATAGAGCGAGGTGTCGACGTACGGGGCGAAGCCGGCCCCGGTGACGGGCGGCGGCACGGGCACACCGGTCGCCGTGGGGGTGGCGGTCGGGGTGGGAGCCGGGGTGGTCGGCTTCGTGGTCGCGGTCGGGCTGGGCTTGGCGGTGGGAGTGGGGGGCACCGTCGCCGTGGGGGTGGCCGTCGCGGTGGGAGTCGCCGTGGCCGTCGCGGTCGGACGGCCCGAGGGGGTCGGCACGCTGCCGTCGCCGCCCTTGCAGGACGTGTGGTTGATCAGACAGTTGGCCGGCTCGCCCTGCGCCGCGCCGGCGCCCTGGGCGACGAAGCCGACCACGACGCTCTTGCCCGGCTCCAGCCGCCTGTCCCACGACTCCGGCCGGACGGTGACGTGCTGGCCGTCGGCGGTGAAGGTCGCGTTCCACAGCGAGTCGATCCTCGCCCCGGCCGGGAGGTCGAAGGTGAGCGTCCAGTCGTCGATCGCCGTGGCGTCCGGATTGGTCACCAGGTACTGACCGGTGTAACCGGAGTCCCAGGTGCTGGTCCGGCTGTAGACCGCGCCGAGCGAGGCGGCGCTCGCCGAGGACGCGAGGACGACGGCGCCGCCCGCGACCAGGGCGGCGGCCACCGCCGAGGCCCCGATGACGGCGCCCCTGCGGCTGCGCCTGCGGTGGCCGGAACGGCGGTCGGGCTGGATCGTCATGGGCGCGCTACCTCCGCGGGTGCCTACGGGAGAGCGCCGGCCGGACACGAGTGCGTAGAGGTGTCCGGACGGCCGTCCCGGCTCGGTCGGGTGACCGGCGCGACCGACGCTAGCGGCGCCGGAGGGCCGGAACGGGCCTGCTGAGCGAGGGGTAGAACTCCCTTAGGGGGCCGTTAAGGAAGACGTCCGGAGCGTCAGTCGGCGAACACGCTCAGGAAGTACGCGGCGGCGTCCGGATCCGGTGCGGTGCCGATCCGGCCGGCCAGTGCGGCGAGCTGCCCGGCGTCCAGCGGGAAGCACGCCGTCATGTCCGGGTGGTCACCGACCACCCGGACGGCGTCGGCCTCGGTGAATCCGGGCAGCGGGTACTCGGCGAGCAGCGCGTCGCAGTCCCGTTCGAACGCCTCGACGTACCAGCCCATCCCGTGAACTCCCTTGTACGAAGGACTACTTCTGGAAGAGCGCGCCGCGGCTGCGGCGCCGCCCGGTGCGCGGGGAGGCGATCTGGGGGCGGGTCCGCAGCCGCAGCCGGAGCTCGGCGCCGCCGAGCACGGCGGAGCGGCCGAGGGCGAGGTCGCCGCCGGTGGACTCGGCGAGCTTGCGGACGATGTCCAGCCCGAGACCGGTCGAGCCCTCGCCGCCGTGGCCCTCGCCGCGCTTGAGCGCGGCGGCCGGGTCGCTGAAGCCCGGGCCCGCGTCGCCGACCAGCACGATGACCGAGCCGTCCGTCGCGAGGACGTCCACCGAGAACGCGGTGCCGACCGCCGTGTGCCGGAACACGTTGCCGAGCAGCGCGTCCACCACCGCGGCCAGGTCGCCGCGCTGCACCGGCACCGGCAGGGCCCGGTCGGCCCCGGCGAGCCGCCAGTGGCGGCCCTCGTCCTCGGCGAGCGCGGACCAGAAGCCGACCCGCTCGCGGAGCACCTCGGTGACGTCGCAGCCGACGGCGACGGCGGGCGCGTCCCCGGGCGCGCGGCGGGCGGAGCGGATGATCTGGTCGACCTCGCGCTCCAGCTGGGCGACGGCGTGCCGGGTGGCGTCGGCGGCGTCGCCCTCGCCGAGCGAGGCGGCGTTGAGCCGCAGGACGGTGAGCGGGGTGCGCAGCCGGTGCGACAGGTCGGCAGCCAGTTCCCGTTCGGCGGCGAGGAGTTGGACCACCCGGTCGGCCATCGTGTTGAACGCGTGGCCGGCCTCCCGCAGCTCTTCGGGGCTGCCGGCCGCCACCCGGCCGTCGACCGGCACCCGGACGGCGAGGTCGCCGGCGCCGAGCGAGCGGGCGGCGGAGGCGAGCCGGCGGGCCGAGGCGACGATCCGGGTGCCCATCCGGTCGGCGACCAGCACCGAGATCGCGACCAGGCCGAGTGCCACCGCGGAGAGCACCAGCCAGGCGGTGGTGACGCCGCGGGTGAGGTCGCCGTCGGCCACGAACACCTCGACGACGGCCGTCCGGCCGGTGTCGACCGCGACCGGCTGGAGGAGCGCGTAGCCGCCGGGCACCCCGACCGTGAAGGAGCGGCCCTGCCCGCTCGCGGTGGAGACATCGGCCGCGGCGGCCCGGGCCTGGCCGATGGTCGGTCCGCCGGGGCCGTCGTCGCCGGGCGCGATGGCGGGCGGGACCCTGGCGGGCAGGTGGACGGCCATCCGGTTCTGGGCGCCGGCGTCGGTGCTGGCCAGGGCGCGGTCGATGGCGTCCTGGTCGGTGGTGATGGCGAGGGCCGGGCCGAGCGCCGCGGCCTGCCGCTCGGCCGCGGTGAAGGCGCGGTCCCGGGCGGTCTGCTGGACCATCAGGCCGAGCGGGATGAGGAAGGCCAGCGCGACCATGGTGGTCCCGGCGACGGCTGCCTTGATCAGCGCCCAGCGCAGCGAGGGCCCGAACCGCCCGGCGTCCGGCCGCCTCATGTCCGGTGCTCCCCCTGGTCCCCGGCGGCCTCCAGCCGCACCCCGACGCCGCGGACGGTGTGCAGGTAGCGGGGGCTGGAGGCGGTCTCGCCGAGCTTGCGGCGCAGCCAGGAGAGGTGGACGTCGATGGTCTGGTCGCCGCCGTAGGTCTGCTGCCAGACCTCGGCGAGGATCTCCTTGCGCGGCACCACCACGCCGGGGCGGGCCGCGAGGAAGGCCAGCAGGTCGAACTCGCGGCGGGTCAGATCGAGCAGCCGCCCGTCCAGGACGGCCTCGCGGCGCTGGAGGTCGATGGCCAGCCCGCCGACCCGCAGCACCTGGGCGACGGGGGCGGCGCCGGCGCCGATGCGGCGCAGCACGGCGGCCATCCGGGCGCTCAGGTGCTCTCCGGAGAAAGGTTTCACCAAGTAGTCGTCGGCGCCGTCGTTGAGCAGCCGGACGATCTCGGCCTCGTCGTCCCGGGCGGTGGAGATGATCACCGGCACGTTGGTCAGCCCTCTGATCATCTTCAGCGCCTCGCTGCCGTCCAGGTCGGGCAGCCCCAGGTCCAGGATCACCAGGTCGCAGCCGACCTGGGCGACCTCCCGCAGCGCTTCCAGGGCCGTGCCCACGCTGCGGACGGCGTGACCGGTGTCGGTCAGGTGCCGGATGAGCGCGGAACGTACGAAGGGGTCGTCCTCGACCACGAGCACTGTTGCCATGGCCCTGCACGGTACGCCATGGGCGGGCACTGGTCTGTACCTCGGGGGTCGGTCGGGGGCGGCGGGGGCACGGCCCGGGCATTGTGCAACTCCCCTTCCTATTAACGGGGGTGCCGGTCCGCCCGGGTGCGGAGTACGGCAGGATGTCCGCACGATGCGGAACGGACTGGTACAACTCGGCGCCTGGGCGGCGGCCACCGGGGCGGCGGTGGCGCTGTCCTGGTTCGGCGTGCACGCCGTGCTGACCGGCGCCGCGTTCGAACAGCCCAAGGCCCTGCCGCTGCCCTCCCCGGCCACCGGCGGCGACCCGCGCACGCCGACCGCGAGCCCGGGCGAGGAGCGGTCCGCGCCACGGCCCGACGTGTCCGCCCAGCCCGTCTCCCCGCCCGCCACCGCCTCCCGCGCGCCGGCCTCCACGGCCCCCGCCCCGCCGGCCTCGCGCCGCCCGGTGCCCGCGGCCACCACGGCGACGTCCTCGGTGAAGAGCTACCCGGTGCCCGGTGGCCGGGTCGCGCTGGACATCCGCCCGGACCGGGCCTCGCTCGTCTCGGCCACCCCGGACCCGGGCTGGCAGATGCAGGTGTGGAACGGCGACCAGTGGATGCGGGTGGACTTCACCAAGGACAACCAGGCCAACTCGGTGTTCGTCTACTGGAACGGCCATCCGCCGATCGTCGAGACCGCGGTCCGCTGACGCCCCGCCGGCCGGGCGCCCGGGGTCATCACCAGCCCCGGAACGGCACGTACCCGGGCAGGTACGGCCCGGCGTAGCGCGAGCGGTCCACCAGCGTGTGCCGGGTCCCGCCGGGCACCCCGATCGCGGCGAGCACCACCGTGCCGTGCCGGTCCCGCGTGACGTACGGCTCGGCGAGCGAGGCCGCACCCCGGTCCACCGCGTAGTCGTACGCGTAGTACACGTCCGGCACGGCCACCGCGAGGTCCAGCACGCCGTCCCCGTGGCGGGCCAGGTGCCCGGCCAGCTCCCGCCCGCGCGGGCCGATCACCTGGACCAGCGAGGTGATCACGAACCGGGTGCCGGGCGCGTCCAGCACGTACGAGACGGTCTCCGGCTCGCCGGTCTCCGGCCCCGCGTAGGCGGTGCAGCGCAGGCCGAGCGCCTCCGTGTAGCGCCGGGCCGCCCGCTCGGCGTCGCCGACCGCGAAGACCACCGCGTCGGCACGGCCCATCGGGACGAGGTCGGGCTCCTCGCCCCGGGCCGCGAGCCCGACCGGTGTCCCGGGGGGTCTCGGTCGCCGGAGGGGTCCGGTTGCGGTGTCGGTCATGACGTCCTCCCGGTGGGCGTACGGGACCACGACGGATGCCCCGCCCGCGGGTGTGGGGCCCGGTGGCACGGGGTCGTGGCTGGAGGGTGGCGCCGGGCCGACCTGCGCGCAACTGTTCCGTTTCATCCTGGTCAAGCTGTGCGCCGGGGCGGGAGAATCGGCCGCACCGCTGTACACAATGCCCACCGGAGGACGGAGCCGCGATGCCCCCCGACCACTCCCCGAGCTCGCCCGGCTCGCCCAACTCCCCCACCCCGCAGGGCCCTTCCGCCACCGCACCCGCCGGCGGCACGGCCGGCGGCACGGCCGGCGGCACGAACGACGCGATCGACGCGCTGGACGGCCGGCTGATCCGGCTGCTCGCCGAGGAGCCCCGGATCGGCGTGCTGGAGTGCTCGCGCCGCCTCCAGGTGGCCCGCGGCACCGTGCAGGCCCGGCTGGACCGGCTCCAGGCCAAGGGCGTGATCGGCGGCTTCGGCCCCGAGGTGGACCCGGCCGCGTTGGGCTACCCGGTGACGGCCTTCGCGACCCTGGAGATCTCCCAGGGCCAGGGCGCGGACGTCCGGGCCCACCTGGCGAGCGTGCCCGAGGTGCTGGAACTGCACACGATCACGGGGGCCGGGGACATGATGGTGCGGATCGTGGCCCGCTCCAACGCCGACCTCCAGCGGGTGATCGACCGGGTGGTGGGCTTCGACGGGATCGTCCGCTCCTCGACGGCGATCGCCCTGGAGAACCCGGTCCCGTACCGCATCCTGCCGCTGGTGGACCAGGCCGCCGCCGAATAGCCGGAACCCGGTCGGCGGTCAGCAGGACGGAACGCTGCCGCCGCTCTTGAGCGCGTCCAGCGCCGAGACCGCCTCGGCGAGCGTGCCGACCGGCACCAGCCGCAGCTGCGCGGGCTTGTTGACCCCGGCGTCCGTGCACTCCTCCTTGGGCAGCAGGAACACCGTCGCGCCGTCCCGCGCGGCCGCCTGCGTCTTCAGCGGCACGCCGCCTACCGCGCCGACGTTGCCCTGGTCGTCGATGGTGCCGGTGCCCGCGATCTTCAGCCCGCCGGTGAGGTCGCCGCCCTTGCCGTCGCCGGCCAGCTTGTCGATGATCCCGAGCGCCAGCATCTGGCCGGCGCTCGGGCCGCCCACGTCGCCGAGGTCGACCTTCACCTTGACCTGGTCCGGCGACAGGTGCAGGTAGGCGAGCGCGGCCGTCGTCGCGCTGTCCTGCGACTCGGTCATCTGCTGCGCCGTCTCCTGCTCGGCCTTGGCCGGGTTGCTCTGCGGGTACACCGACTCGGTCGGGCGCACCGCCTCGGTCGGGTCGAACCAGGCCTCCAGGGAGCGCCAGAAGGTGGTCCGGTCCCCCGGGTTGGTGGCCGAGATGGTGACCATCCGCAGCTCGCCCCCGGTGGTGCGCAGCGGCGCCCCGGTGATGGTGAGCACGGGCTTGTCGTGGTAGCTGCCGAGGGTGTCCGCGGTCACACCGGGCCAGGTCAGCGTGTACGGCAGCGGGACGAACCCGGCCACCCCGAACAGCGCGGCCACCAGCACCCCGCAGAGCGTGAGCGCACGGGTCCGCGGGGCGGTCAGGGCCTTGGACAGCTTGGAGTCGGACACAGGAGGAATCCAAACACACCGGACGTCCAGCCCGGGCACTACCGCAGGGCGTCGGCCACCTCGGTGGCGGCCTCGACGACCCGGGGCCCGACCCGCTCGGGCACCAGCCCGTTCAGCATCACCACGCCGACGCTGCCCTCGACGCCGCTCAGCCCGAGCAGCGCGGCGGCCGCGCCGCACGCCCCGGACTGCTCCTCCGCACGGGTGATGACGAAGCCCTGTTCGGGCCGTCGCTGGTGGGGGAAGGTGCGCGCCTCCAGGATGGCCCGGCCCGCGGCGCTCTCGGTGAGCGGGTGGCGCAGGCCGGTGCGGTAGGCGACGTGGAAGTCCGTCCAGCTCGGTTCGACGACGGCGACCGCGAGCGCCTCGTTGCCGTCCACCAGGGTGAGGTGGGCGGTGGCGCCGAGGTCCTCGGCCAGGCTGCGCAGCGCCGGCAGGGCGGCCTCGCGCAGCAGCGGGTGCACCCGGTGGGCCAGGCGCAGCACGCCGAGACCGACCCGGGCCCGGCCGCCGATGTCGCGGCGGACGAGTCCGTGCTGTTCGAGGGTGGCCAGCAGCCGGTAGACGACGGTCCGGTTGACGGCCAGCCGGGCGGCCAGTTCGGTGACGGTGAGGCCGCGCTCGGAGTCGGCGAGGAGCTTGAGCACCCGGACACCACGGTCCAGGGTCTGGGAGGTCTCGGCTGTCACGACGGGCATTCCTTTCCGCGGCGGCTCACGGACCGGTGGGACCGGCCCGGGGCGGGGTTTCGCGCGCAGATGGGGGGGTGGCCGCGCTCGGGTCGCGCAGTGCGAATCGCGGTGCGAAACCATGACGCCCGTGCGAGCCCTGCGGCGCCCGTCTCTCGGGGGTGGCCCGGCGGAAGAGCGTGTGGGAAAGGTAGTGAAGGAAATGTCGCGACGGAAGTGGTTGTCCAAAATTCGGTCGTGATCGATTGCGGCACCCGGAACGAATCGGGGCAGAAGGCCGCATATCGATCGCCCCACCCGACCGCTAGTTCGAGCACAGTCCGAAGTCCGGACACTCCGGGGTGCCGGGGGCCTCGGGGAGGAGGGCCGCTGGAGCCGATTCCGCCGCGGGCGCGGGGCACTCACCAGAGGTTGCGGAACACCGTCCAGGCCACCGCGGTGCCGAGCACCGCCACCGTGCCGCGCCGCCCGAGCGGCGGCCGCCAGCTGCGGCCGGCCAGTCCCTCGCGCAGCCAGGTCACGTACATCAGGGCGACCAGCGGGAGGGACACCAGCAGCGCCGCGTTGTCGTGGAACGCGGCCGCGAGGTCGCCGTGCAGGAGGTCGTAGGCCATTCGGGTGCCGCCGCAACCGGGGCACTGCAGGCCGGTGATCCGGCGCCAGGGGCAGAACGGCAGCGCCTGCCCGGGCAGGTGGGGATCGCGCGACCACAGGTAGGCCGAGCCGGCCAGGCCGCCGAGGAGCACGGCCAGCGGCGGGCCCGCGGTGCGCAGGCGCGCGGGCACGACGAAGCCGCCCCGGCCGGAGCCGGGGCGGCGTGCCGTGCGTGGCGTGCTCAAGGTCAGCCGCGCAGCAGACGGCCCTGGGCGTCCGTGCGGTCGTTGCTGACCAGGAACATGATGCCGTCGATCAGGGCCCAGAAGCCGAAACCACCGCAGGTCAGGAGCTGGGCGATGCCCATGCCGATGTGACCGGTGTAGAAGCGGCCGATGCCGAACCCGCCGAGGAAGAGCTGCAGGATGCCCGCGACGATCTTCGACTTGTCCGAGTACTCCGGCATGCCCGGGTACGGCTGGCCGGGGTACGGCTGGCCCGGGTACGGCTGCTGGCCGGGCTGAGGGGGGTACGACACGTTCGCTGTGCTCCTTGGTGTGACTGGCCCGGCCGCGAGATCGGCCGCCTGCCGGGTGGTGAGGTGCCCGCCGTTCCACCGTCGCTGACGGCCGGCCCGGTCGGGTCGGCGCGCAGCACGGACGGGTCCGGTGGCAGCGCGGCACGCGGAACACTATCGGATGATCACACCGGCCGCCCCGACAATTCCACCAGCTATACCGGAATGTCATAACGCGTTACCGCGCCACGGAATCTCCCCTTGCCGAACGGGAGGAATCCACTGACGTACCGTTACTTCGCCCATTCCCGGATTCGGGCGATCCGCGCCTTCAGCTGATTCGCCGTCGCCTGCGCGGTCAGCGGCCCGCCGCACTCGCGGCGCAGCTCGTTGTGGATCGTGCCGTGCGGCTGGCTGGTGCGGTGGTGCCAGGCCGCCACCAGGGCGTTCAACTCCTTGCGAAGCTCGCGCAGTTCCTGGTGGGTGACGACCGGCCGCTGCTCGGCCGGCAGCTCCAGCAGGTCGGCCTCCTCGGCGGGCTTGGTCTTGCTGCGCTGGATCTGGCGGTGCTGACGCTTCTGGAGCAGCATCTGCACCTGGTCCGGCTCCAGCAGGCCCGGGATGCCGAGGTAGTCCTCCTCCTCCTCGCTCCCCGGGTGGGCCTGCATGCCGAACTCCATGGCGTTGTACAGCACCCGGTCGAAGACCGCGTCGGAGCCGATCGCCTCGTAGGAGAACTCGTCGCCGCCGGCGCCGTCCGGGCCGTCGTTGGCCCGCTCGGCCTCGGCGAGCAGCCGGTCCTCCTCGTCGAACAGGCCCTCGCCCTCCTTCTTGGGGCGGTCCAGCACGTGGTCCCGCTGGAGCTCCATCTCGTTGGCGAAGCCCAGCAGCATCGGGATGGTCGGCAGGAACACCGAGGCCGTCTCGCCGCGCTTGCGGGCGCGCACGAAGCGGCCCACGGCCTGGGCGAAGAACAGCGGGGTGGAGATCGAGGTCGCGTACACCCCGACGGCCAGCCGGGGCACGTCGACGCCCTCGGACACCATGCGGACCGCGACCATCCAGCGGGAGGTGCCCGCCGAGAAGTCGGAGATGCGCTTGGACGCCTCGGCCTCGTCCGAGAGCACCAGGGTGACCTTCTCGCCGCTGATCTCGCGCAGGATCTTGGCGTAGGCGCGGGCCACCGTCTGGTCGGTGGCGATGACGAGCCCGCCGGCGTCCGGGATGGCCTTGCGGACCTCGGTCAGCCGCCGGTCGGCGGCCTGGAGGACGGCCGGGATCCACTCGCCCTGCGGGGCCAGCGCGGTGCGCCAGGCCTGGGCGATCAGGTCCTTGGTCATCGGCTCGCCGAGCCGGGCCTCCAGCTCGTCGCCGGACTTGGTGCGCCAGCGCATGTTGCCGCTGTAGCTGAGGAAGATCACCGGGCGCACGACGTGGTCGGCGAGCGCGTGCCCGTAGCCGTAGGTGTAGTCGGCGACGGACTTGCGGATGCCGTCGCCGCCCGCCTCGTACTGGACGAACGGGATCGGGTTGGTGTCCGAGCGGAACGGCGTACCGGTCAGCGCGAGCCGCCGGGAGGCCGGTTCGAAGGCCTCGAAACAGGCCTCGCCCCAGGACTTCGAGTCACCGGCATGGTGGATCTCGTCCATGATCACGAGGGTCTTGCGGGCCTCGGTCCGGTTGCGGTGCAGCATCGGGTTCACCCCGACGCCCGCGTAGGTGACCACGATGCCGTGGTAGTCGCGGGAGAGCGGCCCGGACGAGTACGCCGGGTCCAGCCTGATGCCTATGCGCGCCGCCGCCTCGGCCCACTGCTTCTTCAGGTGCTCGGTCGGCGCGACGACGGTGACCTGCTGCACGAGGTGGTTGTGCAGCAGGTACGAGGCGAGGGTGAGCGCGAAGGTGGTCTTCCCTGCGCCCGGGGTGGCGACCGCGAGGAAATCGCGCGGCTGCGTCTCGATGTACTTGTCCAGCGCCCCCTGCTGCCAGGCACGCAGCTTGCCCGCCGTACCCCAGGGGGCACGGCCGGGGAAGGCCGGCGAGAGGTGGTGCGAGGAGACGGGTGCGGCATGGCCGGCGGCCCGGACGGGAGCGTCCGGCTCCGACACGTCGGAGAAGAGCGGCATCGAGGAGGCGGCGGCGGTACTCACGGGCTCCGAAGGGGATCATCGCAGGTCAGAGGCGGATTTGCGGCCTCACCCCGCAGTCGGGCGGCGATCGGACAACCCGCCCAGCCTACCGGCCCCGGCGTCGTTCCAGCGCTTCGACCCGGCTCCGTCCGGGGCCCCCGCGACTGACGGACGGCCGGAAATCGACGTGACGAGGGTCACATCGAAAGTCCCCCTGAACCGCGTAAGCGGAAGCCGTCCCCCCGCTCTCACCGGTGTGAGGCCGCCCCACCGAGGCCCGCCCGACCCCCGAAAGGACCTGCCGTGCACCCCAGCGCCGTCGAAGAGACCGTCCAGGCCAGCCTGCTCCTCACCCTCCACCGCTCGGTCCGCCTGCGGGTCACCCTCGCCTACCGCCCGGAGGACCCGCTCGCCGTCCGGATGGGCTTCCCCGCGGAGTTCTCCCTCGACGAGCCCGCCGACGGCCCCCGCGACGGCGGGGAGGCCGCCGACGACATCGTCTGGGTGTTCGCCCGCCACCTGCTGTCGGCGGGCCTGGAGCTGCCCGCCGGGCTCGGCGACGTCCACGTCCGCCCGGCCACCGGACGCCGCACCATGGTCGAGCTGCGGGCCCCGGAGGGCACCGCGCTGCTCCGTTTCGACACCGCCGACCTGCGCCGCTTCCTGTGGCGCAGCCGGCTGCTCGTCCCGGAGGGCGAGGAGCACCTGCACCTGGACGCCGACCGCGCGCTCGCCGAGCTGCTCGGTTGACCGGCGCACCGGCGTCCGCGAGCGCCCCCGCGGCCGGCGACCGCCCGCACCGCTCCCGGTCAGCCCGACAGCCGGCGCATCAGCCGGACCCCCTGCGCCGCCGTCAGGTGCGGCAGGTAGGCCTTGCCGATCGCCCGGGTGATGCTGGGCAGCCCGGCCGGGTCGGGGTAGGCCATGAACATCGGCCGGTACTCCGGCTGGAACTTGGACTTGAACGCGAGCAGCGAGCGGAACCCGTACACCGGCTCCAGCACCCGGCCCATCCAGTCCAGCATCCGCTGCAGCCCGGTGGGCTCGTCCTGCCCCGAACGGGCCAGCGGCGCGCCGGACAGCGACAGGAAGCGCGCGCCCTCCTCCTTGAAGCCGAGCGCGGCCGAAGCGATCAGGAACTCGTTCACGCCGCGGAAGCCGTCCGAGCGCCTGCGCATGAAGTCCAGCGTCCAGCCGACCGGCACGCCGTCCTCGTACACCGGCATCCAGCTGGTCAGCCCGTGCACGACGCCCTGCTCGTCCACCGCCACCAGCACCCGGACGTCCGGGTCGTCCAGCTCCTCCAGACCGCCGAGTGTGAAGCCCATCTCGGGCAGGCCCTTCTCGGAGACCCACTCCTCCGAGATCGAGCGGATCTGGTCCTTCAGTGCGAGCGGCGCCTCGTGGTAGGCCCACCACTCGGCGGTGATGCCCTGCTTGCCCGCCTTGTTGAGGGCCGTCCGGATGTCCTGCCACTTGCGGCCGGTGAAGGCCAGCTCGGGCAGCGCGACCACGGTGTCCTCGGCGACCTGCACCGAGCGCCAGCCGAGCTGCTCGGCGGCGGCCCTGGTGTCCCGGGAGACGCTGTAGAAGCACGGGGTCCAGCCGCGCGTGTCGCAGTAGCGTGCGAAGCCGGCCACCGCCCTGGCGCGGGCCGCGGGCTCGCCGAACGGGTCGCCGGTGGTCAGCGCCACCGTGTTGAGCACCCGGTAGGCGACGGCCGCCCGGCCCTCCTCGTCGAACCAGTAGTGGTTGCCGTCCCACGTGGTGATGAAGGACAGCGTCCCGCCGCCGTGCGCGGTCAGCAGCGCGCGGGCCCGCTCCGCGGCCGCGGCGTCCGTGTGGACCGCCGGCCGGCGGAAGGCCAGCAGCAGCGCGGTCAGCGCGACCGCCCAGAACGCCAGCCCGCAGTACGTCTCCAGGAACCGCGCCACCGGGCCGACCGCGATCGGGTAGTCCGGCAGCAGGTCGTTGTAGGCGGGCGGCAGGAACTGCGCGGGCAGCCCGTGCACCAGCCCGCGGAACGTGGCCCCCGGCTCGAACTGGCCGGCGACCAGCACCCCGAGGACCGTGTACGCCGCGGCGGCCGCCAGCGCGGCGCCGCCCAGGACGGCCGCCAGCCGGCGGACCGCCCGGCCCGCCAGCCGCAGCCGGAACCGCTGGCGGGTGGCGAGCAGCAGGGCCGTGGTCAGCAGCGGCAGCAGCAGCGCCTCGACGAAGTACTGGATCACGTCCCCGGCGTCCGGCCCGGCGTCGTTGTACAGCCACACCAGCAGCGCCACCCACAGCAGTTCGGTGACGACGGTGATCCGCCAGGCGAACCGCAGCCCGCGGCGCAGCCCCTCGGCGAGCACCAGCAGCAGCGCCGGGAACAGCGCCGCCATCAGCCGGCCCGGGGTGTCGAAGATCCGCTCGACGGCGTGCGCGCGGGCGCAGTCGTGCACCGACATCGCGCAGAAGTCGGCGACCTCCTCGGGGCTGAGCCGGTGTGAGAAGTACAGCTCGGAGAAGGTGTTGAACGGCCCGGCCGCGTTGTCGTACAGCGAGGCGATCAGCGGGCCGAAGGCGGCGGCGACCAGGCACAGCGCCACCAGCACCCGGGTCTCGGTGTGCGAGGAACGGTGGGTGCGCAGCAGCAGTCGGCCGCGGGTGAGCAGCGCGCCCACGCCGAGCCCGAGCAGCGCGGCGGCGCACCGCTGGACGCTCTGCAGGTGCCCGACGTACAGCGTCATGACCAGCGGCACGAGCAGCACCAGCAGGTGCATCCGGCGGCGCCACAGCACGGTGAGCCGGTAGCCGAGCACCGCCGCCAGGGCGAACAGGCCGGGGCCGGGGCCGATCGCGACCTGGTCGACCACCGAGTCGGTCCACTGCTCGCCGGCCCGGGAGCCGACCGCGACCAGCGCGGTGCCGAGCAGGGTGCCGGCGGCCTGCCCCACGACCAGCACCCCGAGGGTGCGCCACCGGCCGAGGCGCCGCTCGGCGGCCGGGCCGACGAGGAGCAGCAGCAGGCTGGTGAACACGTACGCGCCGATCCCGGCACACCAGAACAGCGAGGTGAACGGCGTCCACCAGCGACCCTCGGAGAGCGTCTGCACGCCGGTCCCGGCCTGCCGGAGCACGCGGCCCGACGGCCCGACGGACAGGCTCCCGGTGGCCGCGCCGACGCCCCACAGGACGACGAGCGCCCCCATCGTCAGCGGGGCCGAACGCAGCCTCGCACCGACCAGCCGGGCCGTCCGGCGCACGCGCTGCGGCCGCGGCTCCGGGGTGCGCGTGACGGGCGTACGGGTGACCGGCTCCTGGTCCACGACCACCTCCGGCCTGGCGACGACGGGCGCGGCCGCCTGGGTGCGGCTCACCTGAGCAGTCCGGTCTGGCGCGCGATCCACGGCAGCTGCTCGGCGATGCCGATCCGCCAGGCCCCCCAGCCGTGCCCGCCCGGCAGCAGGTCGAACTTGGCCTTCATACCGGCTGCCTGGACGGCCTGGTAGACCTTCTCCATCCCCGGCCGGAAGTCGTAGTCGCCGCGGCCGACCACGATCGCGACGGAGGTGTCGGGGAACTTGCGGTGGGCCATCACCGAGAGCGGGTCGACCGACTCGAACTTGGCCTGGTCACCGCCGAAGGCCTTCTTGACGGTCTCGTCCCGGGTGCCCAGGGTGGGCTCCTCCTGGCCGGACATGTCGAGGACGGTGCCGTAGACGTCGGGCGCGTTGATGCCGAGCTGGAGGGCGCAGGTGCCGCCCATCGAGGCGCCGCCCACGGCCCAGGACCCCCGGCCCTTGGCGGTCTGCAGGTGCTTGTCGATCCAGTCGGGGACGTCGGCGGCGAGGTAGGTCTGCGCCTTCGCGATCTTCGAGTCCATGCAGAGCGTGTTCCCCCAGGTAGAGCCCAGCTGGTCGGGCATCACGACGATCGGTGCGAGGCCGCCGTGCTCCGCCGCGAACGCGTCCAGCGACTCGTTCACCTGGGCGTTGAGCACCCAGTCCCCGGGCGTTCCGGGCTGACCGGTGATCAGCACGAGCACCGGCAGCAGCGGCCGCGGGCTGGCCTGGTAGGCGGGCGGCAGGTAGACGTAGGCGCTGCGGCCGACGAAGCCGGACTTGGCCCCCGGTATGTACACCTGCGAGACGGTGCCCTTGGCAGGCAGGCCGGCCGGGCGCGTCCACACCTCCGAGAGCACCTTGTCCGGCGGCGCGCTCGCGGTCTCGGCGACCTTCGGGGCGATCTTCGCCCCGGTGTCGGTGAGGAACGGTGCGAGCATGATCTTGCCGTTCGGGTACTGGCCGAAGCCGATGTTGATCTGCGACGCGGCCATCAGCAGCACCAGCGAGCCGAGGCCGAGCGCGAGCCCGCGGCGCCGCCGGGAGATCCCGCGGAAGCGGTAGCCGACCAGGCAGAAGCCCAGCAGGGCGACGGCGATCCACCACGTGACGTACTTCGGGGTGCCCTCGGGGAACGGGTGCCACCAGTCGTCCACGACCACGCCCAGCAGCAGGCTGATCCCCGCCGCGGTGAACAGCGCGGCCGGCAGCCGGAAGCTCCACCACGAGCGGTCGCGGGCGACGGCGAGCACGAGCAGCGCGCCCCAGCCCGCGGCCAGCACGGCGTACGGGATCGGGCCGTGCGTCAGCGGCCAGTCGAGTGGGTTCCAGCGGTTGGCGAGGGTGATCGGGGTCATGCCGCTTTCCCCGGCCGGGTGGTGTCGGCCAGGAAACCGTAGGCCACGACGTTGCCTTCGTAGCCGTGTTCCTCGCTGTACGCACCGCCGCAGGTGATGACCCGCAGCTGTGCGTCGGCGGCCTGTCCGTACACCCGGTCGTCCGGGAAGTCCTTTCGGTCGTGCACTTCGATGGCGTACAGCTGGTAGACGGCGGTGGCGCCGTCCGCGCGGACGAATTCGATCCGGTCTCCGCGGTGGAGCGCACCCAGGTGGTAGAAGACCGCCGGGCCGCTCCTGTTGTCCACGTGGCCCGCGATGATGGCGGTCCCCCGCTGGCCCGGGGTCGCCCCGCCCCGGTACCAGCCGGCGAGGTTGCGGTCCGCCGCCGGCGGCGCCTGGAGCCGGCCGTCGGCCTCCAGGCCGAGACCGGTGACCGGGGCGTCGAGCTTGACGGCGGGGATGCGGATCCGGGTGGGCACGGACGGGCCGAGCGGCGGGACGACCGAGACCGGGGCGAACCCGCTCAGGGACTGCCCGGCGCCCGGCGCGGGAGGGAGCTCGCCGGGGCCGCCGTCGTGCAGCAGCCACGCGCCGAGGACCATCGCGGCACCGGCCGCGAGGGTGCCCGGCCACGGGCCCCTGCGCTGTTGGGCGCCCACGGGCGCTCCCCTCTGCCGACGACTTCCCGATTCCTGGGAGTTTCCTGGGAACCAATTGAACCGGACGGGACCCTAAGGCACGTCCATACGATGGTCGTACCAATCCCCCCCCGAATGGCAGGGTCAGGGCCGTCACCCGTGCGCCGAGTGGGGGCTCCGTCACGGAGCGCGACGAGGCGCCACCTCGCCCGGGCACGGCGGGTCCGACCTCGCACACCATCGACGACGGAGCGAGTCCGTCCGGTTGCATCAATCGGGCGATCACTTCGGACCGTCCGTGGCGACTCCCAGACCGAATGCGTTCGCATGCCATGCTGACCCGGTCACGGGTTCTATCACCCCACTTGTCCGACCGGACTTTCGCACGCCTGCACGCCTGCCGAACGCCTCATGAACGGAGTGACCATGGACTCCCTATCCCGTCGCACCCTGCTGGCCGCCGGCGCGGCCGGCGCCGCCGCCCTGGTGGCGGGCTGCGGGACCACCGCCGCCGGCGGCGGAGAGCACGCGACGGGAACCCCGACCCCCGCGGGGAGCACGGAACCGCCCGCCACCCCGGCACCGGTACCGGCCAAGCCGCAGGTCGTGCTGATCGGCGACGGCTCCACCTCCGACACCGGCGCCCAGCCCCGCCAGCCCGTCCCCGAGCGGCTCAAGCCGGGCGAGCGCCCGCCGCAGTTCGTCGTCTTCTCCTGGGACGGCGCCGGCGAGCTCGACAACGGCCTGTTCGCCCGCTTCCGCCGACTGGCGCATGAGCACAACGCGTCGATGACCTTCTTCCTCAGCGGCCTCTACCTGCTGCCGGAGTCCAAGAAGGACCTCTACCGCCCGCCCCAGCACAAGGTCGGCGCCTCCGAGATCGGTTACCTCAGCGACCAGCACATCCACGACACGCTGGAGAACGTCCACGCCGCCTGGCTGGAGGGCCACGAGATCGGCACCCACTTCAACGGCCACTTCTGCGGCTCCACCGGCGTCGGCAAGTGGTCCCCGGAGGAGTGGGACAGCGAGATCCAGCAGGCCATGGACTTCGTGACGAACTGGCGGACGAACACCGGCTTCACCGACCTGCCGGCGCTGCCGTTCGACTACGGCAAGGAGCTGATCGGCAGCCGGACCCCGTGTCTGGAGGGACAGCGCAACCTGCTGCCCACCGCCGTCAAACGCGGCTGGCGTTACGACAGCAGCGGCAACGGCAGCCAGGTCTGGCCGCAGAAGATCCAGGGCGGCGCCCTGTGGGACCTCCCGCTGCAGTCCATCCCGTTCCCCGGGCACACCTTCCAGGTGCTGTCGATGGACTACAACATCATGTTCAACCAGTGCGGCCCCAACACCAAGGCCGACCCCGCGCTCTACCCGGGCTTCCAGGCCCAGGCGCGCGACGCCTACCTGATGGGCTTCGACCGCACTTACAACGGCAACCGGGCGCCGTACATCATCGGCAACCACTTCGAGGAGTGGAACGGCGGCATCTACATGAACGCCGTCGAGGACGCCTTCAGGTCCATCGCGAGCAAGCCCGAGGTCCGGCTGGTGTCCTTCCGCCAACTGGTCGACTGGCTGGACGCCCAGGACCCGGCGGTCCTGCGCAAGCTGCAGACCCTCGCCCCGGGCCAGGCCCCGGCGGGCGGCTGGGAGAGCTTCCTCGCCACCCCGGCGGCGGCGCCCCCCACCGCCACCGCCCCGGTCGCCGTCGGCTGACCGTCAGGCCCTGCGGACCCGGCCGGATACCAGCGCCCCCAGCAGGGCCACCCCGGTCATCGTCAGGAAGATCACCGCGAAGGCGCCGGGCGACCCGGCGCCTTCGGCGTTCCCGTGGGCGACCGCCACCGAGCCGCCGCCCAGCGCCGAGAAGAGCACCCCGGCCAGGCCCACCAGCAGCACGTTGCCGAGCGCGTCGCTCATCTGCAGGGAGGCCGAGTTGGCCCCGGCGTCCTCCGGCGCGGACAGCTTCATCATCAGCACGCTGACGCTCGCGACCGTCAGCCCCATCCCGATTCCGCCGACGCCCCAGGCCACCGCGGCCGCCCAGACCGGCACGGCCGGGACCAGCACCAGCGCCGCCCCCGCGATCGCCACCGCGGTCAGCACGAACCCGCCCCGGATCATCGCCTCGCGGTAGCGCTCGGCGCCCGGACGGCCCTGCAGCCACGAGCCCAGCGCCCAGGACAGCCCGCCGCTGGTCAGCGTGAGCCCGGCCAGCGTCGGCGACAGGCCGCGCTGGGTCACCATCATCAGCGGGATGAACGCCTCCGCGGCGAAGAACGCCCCGGCGGCCACGCCGCGCAGCAGGATCACCGTCGGCAGGCCGCGCCCGGCCCGCAGCGTCCCCCCGGGCAGCAGCCCGAGCACCGCGGGCAACAGCAGCGCCGCACCGGCCGCCGCCGGGAGCAGCCCGATCAGGTCCAGCCGCTGCCCCGCGTACTGCAGCAGGCCGGCGCCGAGCGCCGCCATCGCGGCCAGCACGGTGCGGCGGCGGTCGAACTCCGCGCCCTTCGGCACGGGGTGCTCGCGCTCCGAGCGGGCCAGCGCCGGGCCCATCACCACGAGCGGCAGGAGGATCAGCGCCGGCACGGCCAGGAACACCCAGCGCCAGCCCAGGTGCTGGGTGACGGCTCCGGAGACGACCGGTCCGACGATCGAGGGGAGCACCCAGGCCGAGGAGAAGGCCGCGAACACGGAGGGCCGCAGCCGCTCCGGGTAGGCCCGGCCGACCACGACGTACAGCGCGACGATCACCAGCCCGCCGCCCAGGCCCTGGACCGCCCGCCCGGCCACGAACAGCCACATCCCCGGCGCCGTCCCGGCCACCACCAGGCCCGCGCCGAACACCGCGATGCCGGTGAACAGCGGTTGCAACGGGCCGCGCCGGTCGCACCACTGGCCGGAGACGACCAGGGCGAACAGCGTGGTGGTGAAGTAGCCGGAGAAGGCGAAGGCGTACAGCCCGAGGCCGTCCAGCTGCCGGGCCGCCACCGGCATCGCGGTGTTGACGGCCGTCGCCTCGAAGGCGAGCAGCAGGACCACCGACACGATCCCCAGCGTGAGGGCGCGGTAACGGCCACTGAGCACCCCGCCGCCGGGGTCGTTCTCGACGGGTATCGGGGCGGAGTCGACCGAGGTGGGGGAGGCAGTGGTCATACGTAATATCGTAAGGGCCGTCCGGCGTTCGTACCCCTGACCGGAGTCGGTGATCGACTCCGCCGCAGGACCTAGGACACGCCCCGGGGCCGGGTCAGTGGAGCACCTTCAGGCCGACCACGCCGGAGACGATCAGCAGCAGGCAGCCGATCCGGGCCAGGGTCACCGCGTCACCCAGGACGGCCATGCCGTAGAGCGCGGTGCCGACCGCGCCGATGCCGACCCACACCGCGTAACCGGTGCCGATCGGGATGGTGCGCATCGCGTAAGCCAGTCCGCCCATGCTCAGCAGCAGGGCGACGCCGAAGACGAGGCCGGGGACGAGGCGGGTGAAGCCCTTGGACGACTCCAGGGCGACCGCCCAGACGGTTTCCAGGACACCCGAGACGATCAGAACGAGCCAGGCCATGACGGTGCGAACCTCCGCAGTCCACAGCGGCCGGATTGCCGCTGAACTGCGCCGTCTTGTCGTCACCGGGTACGACGCGCTCGTCCGGAGTGGCGGGAAAACGCCACTTGTCCCCGACCGTAGCACACATTGCCATACAGAATTTACAAAACGCCGTTGACCCCATTCCCGGACTCCGCCATCCTGAATTCACTGGCCGTGTGCCCGAGAGGCTCAGGGAACCGTCTGCAAAGCGGTACACACGGGTTCGAATCCCGTCACGGCCTCGGTAAAAGGAATTGCCGGTCGACTGCGAAAGTCGACCGGCAATTCCTCGTTCCGCATTTCGCTCACACCGCGACGGCGTCCTCCGGCCGGATCGGCAGGCGCCCCACCGGCAGGCCGGTGGCGGCCCGGACGGCGGCGGCGACGGCCGCCGGGGCGACCACCGCGGGCACGGCGCTGACGGCCTTGGCGCCGAAGGTCGCGACCACGTCCCGCTCCTCCAGCAGGGCCGCGATCCGCACCTCCGGGGTGTCCAGTGCGGTCGGCAGCCGGTATCCGGTGAGCGACGGGTTCTGCAGCACGCCGCCCTCGGTGCGCAGTTCCTCCAGCAGCGCCAGGCCGACGCCCTGGGCCACGCCCGCCTCGATCCGGTCCTCGATCTGCCGCGGGTTCAGCGCCCGGCCGACGTCCTGGGCGACGGTCATCTCGACCACCCGGACGGCGCCCAGCTCGATGTCCACGTCCACGACCGCGCGCATCGCGCAGAAGGCGATGGAGACGAACGCGTCGCCCTGCCCGGCCTCGTCCAGCGGCTCGGTCGGGTGCGGGCGGCACTGCGCGGTGGCCCACAGCTCCTTGCCCTCCAGCGCCTCGGCGACCGGCATGCCGAGCACCCCGTCGTACGAGGTGATCTTGCCGTCGGCGATCTGGAGCAGCTCCACCGACATCCCGAAGTTGGCGGCGATCGGCTGGAGCAGTTGGTGGCGGACCATCAGCGCGGCCCGCTCGACCGCGCCGCCGGACACCCAGGTGTGGCGGCCCCGCGCGGAGGGCCCGGCGATCGACTGGTCGCTGTCGGCCGGCGCGATGTAGACCTCGCTGACCCCCAGCACGCTCTGCACGATCTGCCGGGCCAGCGTCGCGAAGCCCTGACCGGAGTCGACGGCCGCGCAGATCACGGTCGCGTGGTCGCCGCTGACCCGCACGGTCGCGGTGGACACCTCGTCCTCGCCCTCGGCGCCGAGCATGTGCACCATGCCGACGGCGTAGCCGATCCCGCGCCGCACGGCGGCCGGGTCGCCGGCACCGCCGGGCCCGCCCGGCAGCAGCCACTCCGCGTCCGGATCGTCCACCGGCAGCGCGGGCAGCGGTTCGGCGGCCACGGCCTCCAGCAGCGCGGTCACCGGCGCCGGGCACGTGACGGCCTGTCCGGTGGGCATCGGGTCGCCGGTGGCCATCGCGTTGCGGCGGCGGATCTCCACGGAGTCCACGCCCACCCGGGCGGCCAGCTGGTCCAGCTGCGACTCGTAGGCGAAGCAGGACTGCAGCGCGCCCTCGCCGCGCATCCGCCCGGCCGGCGGGTTGTTGGTCCGCACCGCCCACGCGTCCACGAAGACGTTCGGGCAGACGTACGGACCGACCGAGAACGCCGTCGCGGCGGCCAGCGCCTCGGCGGAGACGTCCGCGTAGGCGCCGCCGTCCAGCAGGATCTGCGCCTCGACCTTCACCAGCCGGCCCTCGGCGTCCGCGTGGTGGCGGTAGCGCAGGAGCGCGGGGTGGCGCGAGGTGTGGGTGTGGAAGGACTCCTCGCGGGTGAGCGTCATCTTCACCGGGCGCCCGGTGCGCAGCGCCAGCAGCGCGAGGGTGACCTGGAAGGAGAGGTCCTCGCGGTCCGAGGTGGCTCCGGGCACACCGGTGACGACCAGTCGGACCCGGTCCGGCTCCAGGCCGAGGCACGCGGCGGTGCGGTCGCGGTCCCCGTGCGGGTCGGTGGAGGACAGGTGCAGTTCGACGCCGCCGTCCGGGCGCGGCACGGCGAGGCCGGCCTCGGCGCCGAGCGGGGCCGGGTCCTGCCGGCCGACCTGGTACAGGCCCTCGACGACGATCTCGCCGACCGCGTCCGGGTCCCCGCTGCGCAGCGGCAGGTGGCGGAAGAGGTTGCCGTCCGGGTGCAGCGGCGGAGCGGTGAAGGCCTGCTCGGGGTCGGTGACGGCCTCCAGCGGCTCGTACTCGACGACGATCAGACCGACCGCCAGCCGCGCGGTGTCGGGGTGGTCGGCGGCCACCGCGGCCACCGGCTCCCCGTGGTGGCGCACCACGCCAGAGGCCAGCACCGGCCGGTCGGAGACGATCGGTCCGGCCGGGGCGCCGTCGGGCAGGCCGTCCGGGCCGGGCGGCAGGTCGGCGGCGGTGACGACGGCGTGCACGCCGGGCAGGGCGAGCGCGGCCGACGTGTCGATGCCCTTGATCCGGGCGTGCGGGTGCGGCGAGCGCAGCAGCGCGCCCCACAGCAGCCCCTCGGCCCACAGGTCGGCGGCGTACGGGTAGATGCCGAGCGCCTTGGGCAGGGCGTCGCTGCGCAGCGGCGAGCTGCCGAGCCCGAACGGCTCCGGCGCGCCGGCCCCGTCGCCGTCCTGCTGGGTTGCTGCGCCGATGTCGGTAGGCGACGTCATGATGCGTGGTCGTCCTCGGGGAGCCGGATGCCGTGGGCGGGGTTGGCGCCGTACGGGACGCCGGCCGGGGCGCCGCCCTCGGCCGGGACGCCGTGCGGGGGCGTGGGGACGTACGGCGCGCCGTCGAAGCCGGGGCCGGGCGTGCCGTCGAAGCCTGGGCCGGGCACCGGGGTGCCGTGGGCGGGGGTGGGCTCGTAGACGGGGGCGTCGTAGCCGCCGTCGTAGCCGGGCTGCTGGGGGTAGCCCTCGGGGTAACCGGGGCCGGGCAGGTAGGTGCCGTGCGCGGGGGTGGCCTGGTAGGGCTGCTCGGGGTAGCCCTGCGGCTGGTAGTAGACCTGGTCGTCGGTCGGCTGTGCCGGGACGGCCGTGGTGTCGTACGGGGCGGTGGCGTACACCCCGGTGTCGTAGCCGTCCTGGCCGTCATAGCCGCCCTGGCCGTCGTACCCGCCGCCCTGGCCGTCATAGCCGCCCTGGCCGTCGTACTCGCCGCCCTGGCCGTCGTACTCGCCGCCCTGGCCGTCGTACTCGCCGCCCTGGCCGTCGGCACCGTACGGCAGGCCCTGACCGGGGACCGCGGCGGCCGGCTCCTCGGCGGGTGGCTGCGGGACGTGCTCGATCCAGGCGTCGGCGTCGGTGTAGACGGGCGGTTCGGCGGCGGGTTCCGCCGCGGGCGCCTCGGCGGCCGGCTGCCCGGCGGCCCCTTCGGCGGCGGACGCGGCAGCGGCGGGGGCCCCCACGGCGAGGGCGGCCTCCTCCGCCTCCTCGGCCTCCAGGGCGCGCGCGTCGGCGACGCTCTGGACGGCGGCCAGCACCCCGCGGTAGCCGGTGCAGCGGCAGAGGTTGCCGCACAGCGCCTGCCGGGCCTCGACCTCGGTGGGCCGGTGGTTGCGCTGGAGCAGGTCGTGCACGGCCATCGCCATGCCGGGCGCGCAGTAGCCGCACTGGACCGCGCCGGACTCGGCGAGCGCCTGCTGGACGTCGCTCGCGCCGCCGGCCGCCGACAGGCCCTCGACGGTGTTGATCTCGCTGTCCGCGGCCAGCGCGGCGGGCACCAGGCAGCCGGCCACCAGCTGGCCGTCCACCTGCACCGAGCACGCGCCGCACTCGCCCTGCTCGCAGCCGTCCTTGGCACCGGCCAGGCCGAGCCGCTCGCGCAGCACGTAGAGCAGGCTCTCGCCGATCCAGGCGTCGGTGACGGGCCGTTCGAAACCGTTGACCCGAAGGGTGTAGGAGGCGCAGGGGCGCAGCTCGCGGCTGACCTGCGGGGAGAAGCCGAGCGGGTCGGCGTCGAGGGTGTCGATGGGTTCTGTGCTCACTTCAGCGCCCTTCCCAGTGCCCGTCGGGCCAGCACCGACACGGTACGCCGTAGCCGAACGGCGGCCGCGCTCGGCCCCTCCGTCACGGCCTCCCAGGCGCCCTCGGCGCCGTAGCCGTCGGGGACGCAGGCGGCGGCGACGTACTCGCCGAAGGCGGCGGTCGCGGCGGGGTCGATCTCCCGGCTGCCGTCCCAGTCGATGCAGCCGGCCACCCAGGCCTCGGCCTCCAGCGGCCGCAGCGGCACCGGCGCGACGGCGCCGACGGCGCAGCGCACGGACCGCCGGGCGGGGTCGAGGACGAGGGCGACGGAGGCGGTGGCGCGGGCCGGGCCGCTGCGGCCGGTCGCCTTGAGGAAGACCTGGGGCGCGTGCAGCAGCGGGACGCGCACCCAGGTGAGCAGTTCGCCGGGGCGCACCGGGTCGAGGCCGGTGAGGAGGTGACTGACCGGCACCTCCCGGGTGCCGCCGGCCCGGGCGAGGGTGACGGTGGCCTCCAGGGCGGCGAGCACCGGGAGGGTGTCGCCGGCCGGGGCCGCGGTGACGATGTTGCCGCCGAGGGTGCCGACGTTGCGGACCTGCGGGGGTCCGGCGGTGCGGGCGGCGTCGGCGAGGGCGGGGATCAGCGCGGCGAAGTCCGGGCGGTCCATCCGGGCGTGGGTGAGGCCGGCGCCGAGCACTGCGGTGCCGCCGTCCTCGTAGCGCCAGCCGCGCAGTTCGGTGATCCGGCCGAGGCCGACGAGGGCGGCGGGGCGCAGCCGGCCGGCGTTGACGGCCTCCATCAGGTCGGTGGCGCCGGCCACGGGCACCGCGGCCGGGGCGGCGGCCAGCGCGTCGACGGCCTCGTCGAGCGAGGCCGGCAGCATGATCGTCCGGTTCACCTGGGTCCCACCGTGCTCCACTTGCTCATCGATCGCCTGCCGCCCGCGGCCTTCGGCCGTGGTGTCCGCGTCAGCAGTCCAGCCTGGCCCGTAGGGTACGGGCGATCGGGCCGGGTTGGGCAACTCTGGCACACAATGCTCGATGATCACTTCGGGGCCGGTGAACGGGACTGCCCGTTTGGGGCGGATACCGGACGTTATCTGCCCCGGCCCGGGCCGGACCGGAACAGATGTTCATCTGTTCTTGACGTCGGATGACCATCCGGAAGTTCCCCGCGTTCCCACTGCCCGGCATTCCGGCCGCCCGGTCCGAACGCCTATCGGACGGGCGGCGGCCCCTCGATCGGACGGCCGACCACTCCGGGGCGGCGCTGCCACGGGTGCGGGCCGTCGACCGGGCGGTACTCGACGCCGAGCGCGTCCAGGACCTCCAGGTGCGCCTCCAGCCGGCGCTCGAAGGCCGGGTAGTCGCGCTCGGCCGGCTCGGCGGGCAGGTCGGACCAGGCCACCTCGGCGAAGGCGGCGAGCCGCGGGAAGGCCCGGTAGTCGACGTCCCTGGCGGAGTCCGCGAACTCGCTCCACAGGTTGGCCTGGGTGCCGATCACGCGCCGGGCGGCGGCCTCGTCGAGCTCCCTGGGCACCGGCTCGAAGCGGTACACGTCCTCCAGCGTCCGGACGAAGCCGACCGGGATCGGCTCGTCGGGGCCGTCCGCCTGCCGGTGGTCCAGGTAGACGTGCTGCTCGGGGCACATCACGACGTCGTGCCCGGCGCGCGCGGCCGCGATCCCGCCGCCGAAGCCGCGCCACGACGAGACGGCGGCGCCCGGTGCCAGGCCGCCCTCCAGGATCTCGTCCCAGCCGATCAGCCGCCGCCCGCGCTCGGCCAGCCAGCGGTCGAAGTGCCGGATGATCCAGCTCTGCAGCTCGTCCTCGTTGGCGAGGCCGAGCTCGCGGATGCGCGTTCGGGCGGCGGCGCTGTCCTTCCACTGCTCCTTCGGGCACTCGTCGCCGCCGAGGTGGACGAATTCGGACGGGAAGAGCTCCAGCACCTCCTCCAGCACGCCCTCGAAGAAGCGCAGCGTCGCCTCGGAGGCGTTGAGCACGTTGTGGCTCACGCCCCAGTCCGTCCACACGCCGAGCGCCGAGGTGTCCACGACGTCGGTGTTGCCGAGCTCGGGGTAGGCGGCCACGGCGGCCTGGGTGTGGCCCGGCAGGTCGATCTCCGGCACGACGGTGACCCCGCGCTCCGCCGCGTACGCGACGATCTCGCGCAGGTCGTCCTGGGTGTAGAAGCCGCCGTGCGGCCGGTCGTCGCGGCGCCCGGCGCTGCGGTAGCCGACCATCGAGCGCTCCCGCCACGCACCGCGCGCGGTCAGCTCCGGGTACCGCTTGATCTCCACCCGCCAGCCCTGGTCGTCGGTCAGGTGCAGGTGCAGGACGTTGAGCTTGTGGACGGCCAGCAGGTCGACGAAGCGCAGCACGTCCGCCTTGGGCAGGAAGTGCCGGGCGACGTCCAGCAGCGCGCCGCGCCAGCCGAAGCGCGGCGCGTCCTCGACGTCCACGCCGGGCAGCACCCAGCCGGTGCGGCGCAGCGGTGCCCGGCGGAAGGCGTCCGGGCCGAGCAGCCGACGGAGCGTCTGCGCGCCCCACCGCGCGCCGGCCGGACCGCCCGCGGCGATCACCGCGTGGCCCGGGCGGACCGAGATCCGGTACGCCTCGGCGGCCAGTGCGGCGTCGTGGACCAGCTCGACGCCCGCCCCGGGAGCACCCGGGGCGAACGGCAGCCCGGTGGCGGCGGACAGCGCCGCGCGCAGCCAGTGCGCGGCGCCGGCCAGCACCGGCGGGGCGGTCAGCGTCGTGGCGTCGTCGAGGGGGAAGTCCTCGCCCGGGCGGCGGACGGCACTCGAAGGTGCGGGAATGAGGTCCATTCCGACATCCTGCCCGCGCCCGGAACGATTGGCATAGACCACTGCACAATCGCCGCACCATGCAAAACGGCGCGGTGCAGCGGCCCCGCGGGACTACTTGTCGTCGTCCCCGCCCTGCGGCTTGCCGATGCCGTCGTAGATCTCCTTGCACATCGGGCAGACCGGGTACTTCTTCGGGTCGCGCCCGGGCACCCACACCTTGCCGCAGAGCGCCACCACGGGGGACCCGGAGAGCGCGCTCTCCATGATCTTGTCCTTCTGGACGTAGTGCGCGAAGCGCTCGTGGTCGCCGTCCCCGTTGGACACCTGCGGGACGGGCTCGACCAGGGTGCCGGTGCCGAGGCCGCGCTCGGGCTCAAGAGTGCTCATAGGTGCCAAGTCTATGGGCGCCCCGGGAAACCGGGCCAGTGTCGCACCGACGGCCCCCGCCGTCAGTTCAGCGTCGGGTCGTCCGGGTAGGTCGCCAGCAGCGCCAGCGGGCCGCGCTGGCGGCGCAGCACCGAGCGCCACAACCGCTCTGGCTCGGGGCTGGAGATGTCCCCCGGCTCGCAGTCCACCAGGTACCACGCACCGCTCTCGATCTCCGCCTCCAGCTGGCCGGGCGACCAGCCCGCGTACCCGGCGAAGATCCGCAGTGCGCCCAGTTCGCCGGCCAGCACCTCGGGCGGCGCCTCCAGGTCCACCAGCCCGATCGCGCCGTGCACCCGCCGCCAGCCGAGCGGCTCGCCGCTGCCCGGCTCCCCCGGGGCCACCGCCAGCCCGAGCGCCGAGTCCAGCGCCACCGGCCCGCCCTGGAACACCACGGCCGGCTGTCCGACCAGCCGCCCCCAGCCGTCCAGCACGCTGCCGACCTCGACGGGCGTCGGCCGGTTGAGCACGACGCCGAGCGCCCCCTCGACGTCGTGGTCGAGGAGGAGCACCACCGCCCGGGCGAAGTTCGGATCGGTGAGCACGGGCGTCGCGACGAGCAGACGGCCGGTGTGGGACCGGCCTCCGTGCGAATGGGCCGCCGTCATGCCACACATGATCCCGCAGAACGGGCGGGCGCGGACACCGCAACACACGAAACCCCGCCACGCCGGACGAACACCCGTACGGGCGCATCGGCGGGCGTCGGAACCCCCGGAGAGAGCACCATCACGGGAGAGGCTCACGGGAACCATCGGGACGCCCACTACCATCTACGGATGGTGGACGCCTTTACACGGTGCCGACTCGGTTTCGCCGGGGGCCCGAACGCGCCCGTACGAACGTTCCACCACCGGCTCGCAGGAGCCCTTCCCCATTTCTCTGGCACCCCGGATTGCGAGAACGATGACCGACGACGTCCTGCTGGTCCACGGCGGAAACCCGCTCGAAGGCGAGATCCGCGTCCGCGGTGCGAAGAACCTGGTCCCCAAGGCCATGGTCGCCGCCCTCCTCGGCCAGGGCCCCAGCAGACTGCGCAACGTCCCGGACATCCGTGACGTCAAGGTGGTCCGCGGCCTGCTGCAGCTGCACGGCGTGACCGTGCGCACCGGCGACGAGGACGGCGAGCTGATCCTCGACCCGTCGCACGTCGAGAGCGCGAACGTCGCCGACATCGACGCGCACGCCGGCTCCTCGCGGATCCCGATCCTGTTCTGCGGCCCGCTGCTGCACCGCCTCGGCCACGCCTTCATCCCCGGCCTCGGCGGCTGCGACATCGGCGGCCGCCCGGTCGACTTCCACTTCGAGGTGCTGCGCCAGTTCGGCGCCACCATCGAGAAGCACCCGCAGGGCACCTACCTGGTCGCCCCGCAGCGGCTGCGCGGCACCAAGATCGAGCTGCCCTACCCGTCGGTCGGCGCGACCGAGCAGGTGCTGCTCACCGCCGTCCTCGCCGAAGGCGTCACCGAGCTGCGCAACGCGGCCATCGAGCCGGAGATCGTCGACCTGATCTGCGTGCTGCAGAAGATGGGCGCGATCATCACCCTGGGCACCGACCGCACCATCCTGATCACCGGTGTGGACGAGCTGGGCGGCTACACCCACCGCGCCCTGCCGGACCGCCTGGAGGCCGCCTCCTGGGCCTGCGCGGCACTCGCCACCAAGGGCGACATCTACGTCCGCGGCGCCCGCCAGCTGGAGATGATGACCTTCCTCAACACCTTCCGGAAGGTCGGCGGCGCCTTCGAGGTGGACGACGAGGGCATCCGCTTCTGGCACCCGGGCGGCGAGCTCAAGGCGATCGCCCTGGAGACGGACGTCCACCCGGGCTTCCAGACCGACTGGCAGCAGCCCCTGGTGGTCGCGCTGACCCAGGCCACCGGCCTGTCCATCGTCCACGAGACGGTGTACGAGTCGCGCCTGGGCTTCACCGGCGCGCTCAACCAGATGGGCGCCCACATCCAGCTCTACCGCGAGTGCCTCGGCGCCACCCCGTGCCGCTTCGGCGCCCGCAACTTCCTGCACTCCGCGGTCGTCTCCGGCCCGTCCAAGCTGATGGGCGCGGAGCTGGTCATCCCGGACCTGCGCGGCGGGTTCTCGTACCTGATCGCGGCGCTCGCGGCCGAGGGCACCTCGACCGTCCACGGCATCGACCTGATCAACCGCGGCTACGAGAACTTCATGGACAAGCTGCGCGACCTCGGCGCCCACGTCGAGCTGCCCAGCGAGCAGCTGGTCGACGCCTGACCGGCCGCGTCCGCCAACAGCGAGAGGCCGGGCTCCCCGCGGGGAGCCCGGCCTCTCGGGCGTTCAAGGGGTGGCTCAGGCAGCGCCCTTGGCGGCTTCCTTCAGCTTGGAGCCGGCGCTCACCTTGGCGCTGTAGCCCGCGGCGATCTGGATCGGCTCGCCGGTCTGCGGGTTGCGGGCGGTGCGGGCAGCGCGGTGGGTGCGCTCGAAGGTCAGGAAACCGGGGATGGTGACCTTCTCGTCGCCCTTGGCGACGACCTCGCCGACGATCTCGGCGAAGGCGGCCAGAACGGCGTCGGCGTCCTTGCGGGTCACCTCGGCGCGCTCGGACAGCGCGGCCACCAGCTCACTGCGGTTCATGTGTACTCCTGTGGTCTGTTCGCTTGCGGTGTGCGGGGGCCCATCGGTGCTCCCACCGGGGGGCACCCGGATGGGCCGCAGGTCCGCACACTGTGCTCGTGCAGGCAATGCGTGGTCGCAGGCCGGGTCCGTACCCGATGCCGCGCGCCAGAGCCTTCGAAGGCCCGCCCGCCTGCCTGGATACGAATCCTGCCCCGACCGGCCCCGAGAAAGCCAATCGGGCCCCGGCCGAGCCACCCGAACATCGCCCGCCCGTTGGAGGTGTGACGCTCCGTCGGCTCCGGCGGACCGGGAGCGGGCGGCGGTCGGGACGACACGCCGGAAGACCAGGGGGACGTTCCGTACTTGTCGGACACGCCTGCCCCGTGCAGGGCTACCGTACGCCCTAGGCACGACAAGCCCAAACACGCCCCTCGCCCTTGTGTCGCAAGGGTTCGGGGCGGGCTTGGGCGAGTACGGGCGCTATTCGGTCATTTGACCGATCCGCGGCACCGCCGCGGGTTCCCCCGTCAGAGCTTGACGGTGGGGAAGGAAGCCGTGTCGAGGGTGCCGACGATGCCCGGGGTCGGACGGGCCGCAACGGGCTCGCCCTGAGCCCCCGCCAGGGCCGCCTCGCGCACCGCGGAGGCCACCGTCTTGGCGACGTCCTTGTGGAAGACGCTCGGGATGATGTAGTTCGCGTTCAGCTCCTCGTCGCTGACGGTGGTGGCCAGCGCCCGGGCGGCGGCGATCATCATCTCGGTGTTCACGGTGCGGCTCTGGGCGTCCAGCAGGCCGCGGAAGACGCCCGGGAAGACCAGCACGTTGTTGATCTGGTTCGGGAAGTCGCTGCGGCCGGTGGCCACCACGGCGGCGGTCTGACGGGCGATCGCCGGGTCGACCTCCGGGTCCGGGTTGGCCAGTGCGAAGACGATCGCGCTCTCGGCCATGGTGGCCAGGTCGTCGCCGTCCAGGACGTTCGGGGCCGACACGCCGATGAAGACGTCCGCGCCCGCCACGGCCTCCTTGAGGCTGCCGGTGCGGCCCGAGCGGTTGGTGTGCTCGGCGATCCAGCGCAGGCTGTCGTTGAGGTCGTCACGGCCCTGGTGGACCACGCCGCGCACGTCGGCGACGGTGGCGTGCTCGACGCCGGCGGCCAGCAGCAGCTTGAGGATCGCGGTGCCGGCGGCGCCGGCGCCCGACATCACCACGCGGATGTCGGCGATGTCCTTGCCGACCACCTTCAGCGCGTTGGTGAGGGCGGCGAGCACCACGATCGCGGTGCCGTGCTGGTCGTCGTGGAAGACCGGGATGTCCAGGGCCTCGCGCAGCCGGGCCTCGATCTCGAAGCAGCGCGGCGCGGAGATGTCCTCCAGGTTGATGCCCGCGAAGCCCGGGGCGATCGCCTTGACGATGGCCACGATCTCGTCGGTGTCCTGGGTGTCCAGGCAGATCGGCCAGGCGTCGATGCCGGCGAAGCGCTTGAACAGGGCCGCCTTGCCCTCCATGACCGGCAGCGCGGCCGCCGGGCCGATGTTGCCCAGGCCCAGCACCGCCGAGCCGTCGGTGACGACGGCGACGCTGTTGCGCTTGATGGTGAGGCGGCGGGCGTCCTCGGGGTTCTCGGCGATCGCCATGCACACGCGGGCCACGCCCGGGGTGTAGATCATGGAGAGGTCGTCACGGTTGCGGATCGGCAGCTTGGACGACATCTCGATCTTGCCGCCGAGGTGCATCAGGAACGTGCGGTCCGACACCTTGCCGATCGTCACGCCGTCGATCGCCCGCAACTTCTCGACGATCTCCTCGCCGTGGGCCACCGAGGAGGCGGCCACGGTCACGTCGATCCGCAGCGCCTCCAGGCCGGAGGCGGTGACGTCGAGGCCGGTGACCGATCCGCCGGAGGACTCGACCGCCGTGGTGATCGCGCTGACCGCGTTGCTCTGGGCCGGAACTTCGAGCCGCACCGTGATCGAGTTGGAGACACTTGGCACCGTCGCCATCGACGCTTCCTTCTTCCATCCATCGGCAGGTTCAACATTTTGTTGAAGGCATCACCTGCGCATGCTAGACCTCGATCGTCGCACCTACCAGGGCGTAGCCAGAAATAACGTTCATTGAGTGTGCGGACCCCACAAGCGGGCCCCCGGGGCGGCCGGCGGACGACCCCCGCCCGGCCCGCGCGCGAGCGGCGGCCGGCAGGCGGGCGACAACAGGGCCCGCGACTTCTTGCCTCTCCGGGCCGATGCGTTACATTGGACGGGACACCGGCTCGATCCAAGCCCCCGGGCCCAACCTTCGTCCCTCAGAGGGACCACTTGCCGCGAGGCGAGCATGGCGGGTCGGTGTCGTAAACGTCTGAAGGCCCCTCACCGTCCGGTGAGGGGCCTTCTTCGTGGTCGCGGACCCGCCGTCAGCCGCGCGTCAGCCGTGCAGCAGCGCGGGCACGCCGGCCGCGTCCGGCAGGTCGTCCGGACCGGACAGCACGGTCAGCCGCTGGGTCGCACGGGTGAGCGCCACGTAGAGCACCCGCAGGCCCGCCTCGGACTCACCGGCGATGCCGGTCGGGTCGGCCACCACGGTCGCGTCGTACTCCAGGCCCTTCGCCTCCAGGCTGCCCAGCGCCACCACGCGCTCGCCCAGGCCCTCGGCCCAGCCGGCCGCCTCGGCCCGGCGGTCCATCGGCACGACGATCGCGACGGTGCCGTCCACCTCGGACAGCAGGCGCTCCAGCTCGGCCCTGGCCGCCGCGCCGAAGGCCTCCGGCGACGGATCGGTGACGGCCGCGAAGCGCGGCTCCACCCCGACGTGGCGCACCGCGCTCGGCGACGGCGTTCCCGGCGCGGCGAGCGCCAGCACCTTGGCCGCCACCTCGGCGATCTCGGCCGGGTTGCGGTAGTTGACGGTGAGCGTGAACCGGCGGCGCTGCTTGCCCGCGAGCACCTCGTCCAGCGCGGCCTGCGCCTCCTGCGGGAACGGCCAGGAGGACTGGGCCGGGTCCCCGACGATCGTCCAGGTCGCCATCCGGGCCCGGCGGCCGATCATCCGCCACTGCATCGGGGTGAGGTCCTGCGCCTCGTCCACGATCACGTGCGCGTACTCCGTGCGCTCCACCGGCTGGCGGTCGCGCTGGCGGGCGCTGCGGTCGGCGAAGGTGGTGACCTCCTCCAGGCCGGTCAGCAGGTCCACCGCGTCCACCTCGCGGACCTTCGGCCGGGCCGGCTCGCCGAGCAGCACCTGGAGCTCGTCCACCAGCGCGACGTCGTGCGCCGACAGCGCGCCCTCGCCGGCCGCCGAGAGGTGCCGCCAGGAGCCCGCCAGGAGCCGCGCCTCGTCCGGGGTGACGGCGCGGCGGGCGATCCGGTTGGTGTGGCGCGCGTGCTTGAGCGTGCCGAGCACCTTGCGCGGGGAAAGCGCCGGCCACCAGGCGTCCAGGAAGTCCAGGAACGAGGCCTCGTCCGAGACGTACTCGTCGAAGGACTCCTTCTCCTCCTGGCGCTGCTCGCGGGCGTAGTGGTCGGTGGGCTTCGGCAGGTGCCGGGTGGCCTCCTGCCACAGGGCGTCCAGCAGCAGCCGACGGGCACGCGGGCGCAGCAGGTTCAGCGGCGTGCCGCCCGAGCCCACCACGTTGCCGCGGACGGCCTTCAGCCGGCCGGCGTCGAGCTTCAGCACCTCACCGCGGGCGACCACCTTGAGCTCCTGCGGCGCGCCCAGCTCCAGCGCCGCGCGGGCGGCCCGGCGCAGCAGCTGCACCATGCGGCCCGAGCCCTTGACCCGGGCGGCCTCGGGGCTGTCGTAGGTGCCCGCCTCGATGCCGTCCACCAGCGAGCCGACCGCGCGGATCGCGACCTGGCCCTCCTCGCCGAGCGAGGGCAGCACGCCCTCGGTGTAGGAGACCAGCAACGGGGTCGGCGAGACGACCAGGATGCCCCCGGCGTAGCGGCGGCGGTCCTGGTAGAGCAGGTACGCGGCACGGTGCAGCGCGACGGCGGTCTTGCCGGTGCCCGGGCCGCCGGTGACGAGCGTGGCACCGCCGGCGGCGGCGCGGATGACCTCGTCCTGCTCCTTCTGGATGGACGAGACGATGTCGCGCATCGAGTGGCTGCGGGCGCGGCCGAGCGAGGCCATCAGCGCGCCGTCGCCGACGACCGCCAGCTCCTCGCCGCCCAGGGTGGGGGTGAGGTCGGGGCGCAGCAGGTCGTCCTCGACGCCGATCACCTTGCGGCCCTTGGAGCGGATCACCCGGCGGCGGATCACCCGGCCCGGCTCGACCGGGGTGGCGCGGTAGAACGGCGCGGCGGCGGGCGCCCGCCAGTCGATCACCAGCGGGCCGTACTCGGCGTCCAGGACGCCGAGGCGGCCGATGTGCAGCGTTTCGGCCACCGCGGGGTCGGCCGGGTCGAGCGGCGTGTTGGACGGGATGCCGTGCTCCTCCGGCGCGTCGGCCCGCTGGAGGTCGATCCGGCCGAACAGGAAGTCCTCGAACTCGTTGTTGAGCCGCTGAAGGTGCGCGCCGGCCCGGTAGACCTGGGCGTCGCGCTCGGCGAGCGCGCCGGGCGTGCCGACCTGAACCCGCTTGGCGGCGTCCTCCAGGATGTACTCGGCCTCGGCGAGCTTCTCCTCGAGCCGGTGGTAGACGGTGTCGAGGTGCTGCTGCTCACCGGCGATCTCGCGCTCGCGCACGGTCTCGTGGTCGGTGGCGGGGGTGGTGTCCGTGTTGCTCTGCATGGCCTCGGTGGTTGCGACGGAATCCGGCTCCGGAAAACGAGCGGACGGATGATCCTACGCCTCGGTCGGGGGAAACGTGAAGGCCGTCCCCCGCAATGCGGGGGACGGCCTTCACTTGTGAACATGGGGTGGTGGAGATGCCGGGAATCGAACCCGGGTCCAGTGGAGTTAATTCAGGGCTTCTCCGAGCGCAGTCCGCTGTGCTTTTCTCGGCCCTGGCGGTCACACGGACAAGCCGCCAACAGGCCCAGCTGCTGTTTGATTTCCCATCCACCCCCGCAGCCCGGGCGGACGGTTGAGTTCCCTAGATTATGCCAGGGTCCGGGTCGGGAACTCCCCGGTCTGACACCCAAGCGCTATCGGTGCTTATTAGGCAGCGAGAGCGAACTGCTGGGAATCGCGCTTAGAGTTGGCGATTATTTTTTTGCGACACGTGGTTAACGAGATCATTGCCGCGTTCCTCGGCTCGCTTCCCCTGTTTCAACATCCCCTGTCGAAACCGATCATCCCCATGTTTTTTTGAGAAACAGCTCGGACGGTGACCGTCCGTGTTGCTGACGCCATAGTACGCGAGGCGACGGGCGAGGGTCCAGCGGATTAACTCTGGCGCCGTCGGGCGGCCGCCACGGCGCGTGCCGTCTCGCGGGTGTCCTGCTTCTCGCGCAGCGTCTGGCGCTTGTCGTACAGCTTCTTGCCGACCGCGAGCGCGAGTTCGAGCTTCACCCGGCCGTCCTTGAAGTACAGCGAGAGCGGGATGAGGGTGTGGCCCGCGTCGCGCACCTTGGTCTCGATCTTGCGGATCTCCAGCTTGTGCAGCAGGAGCTTGCGCTTGCGCCGCGCGGCGTGGTTGGTCCACGTCCCCTGGGTGTACTCGGGGATGAAGACGTTGTCGATCCAGGCCTCGTGGTTCTGGATGTAGGCGTAGCCGTCGACCAGGTTGGCCCTCCCCTCCCGCAGTGACTTCACCTCGGTCCCGGTGAGCACGAGGCCGCACTCGTAGGTGTCGAGGATCGAGTACTCGTGTCGCGCCTTCTTGTTCTGCGCGATCAGCTTGTGTCCGGTTTCCTTTGCCATAGCGCCGTCATTCTCGCACTTCGGGGCCGGCGGGGCAGCCCCTTTAGGCGCGGGTGCCGAGCCCGGCGAGGACGCGCAGGGCCAGGGCGTCGGCGTCCTCGGAGCCGGACGCGGGGACGTCCGGGGTCAGGCCGGTGCCGTCGAGGGAGCGGCCGGCCGGGGTGTGGTAGCGGCCGACGGTCATCTCCAGCACGGCCCCGTCGGCGAGCCGGCTCGGCTGCTGGACGGTGCCCTTGCCGAAGGTCCGCGAGCCCACCACGACGGCTCGGCTGCGGTCCTGGAGGGCGCCGGCGAGCAGTTCGGCGGCGCTCATCGTGCCGCCGTCCACCAGCACCACGAGCGGGGTGCGCTGGTCGCCGCCGGCCGGGGCGGTCAACTCCCTGGTGTCGCCGCGCTCCTGGTACGAGCCGACCGCACCGCCGTCCAGGAAGGCTCCGGCGGTGGCGACGGCCTCGTCGACCAACCCGCCGGAGTTGCCGCGCAGATCGAGCACCACGCCGGTGTGCGGGGCGCGCAGCGCGGTGCGCACCTGGTCGGCCACGCCGGTGGTGAAGGCCCGCACGACGATCCGCAGCGCGCCCTTGTCCAGGTGCTCCGCGGAGACCTGCTGGCTGTCCAGAACGGCCCGGCGCAAGCGCAGTTCGCGCACCTCGCCGTCGCCGCGCCGGACGTCGACGGTGACCTCGGAGCCGGCCCTGCGCTCGCCGTCGCGGCCGCGCAGCCGGGCGACGACCTCGGTGACCGGCAGGCGGTCGGCCTGGTCGGCGTCGATCCTCAGCAACCGGTCGCCGGGGGCGATCCCGGCCGCGGCGGCCGGCCCGCCCGGGGCGACCTGGGACACCTCGGTGACGCCGTCCTCGCCGCGGCCCACCGACAGGCCCACCCCGAGGTAACGGCCGTCCAGGCCCTGGCTGAACTCCGCGTACTCCTGGGCGCTGTAGTACGCCCCCCAGCGGTCGCCGCTGGCGCCGAGCAGGTGCTCCGCCTGCTGCTCGGAGAGCGCGGTGCCGGCCGGGTCCGCGGTCACGCCGGGAACGACGGACGCGGGCCGGACGGCGTCCGCGGACGGACGGCGCGGCGGCTCGCTGGGGTCCCCCCAGGCGCCGGTGGCGGCCCCGGCCAGCAGCACGGCGCCGAACACCAGGCTGAGGGTGGCCACCTGACGTGCCCTGCGCGGAGTTTCCAGCATGGCATCGGAGTGTAGACACCGTGCGCGGCGCCGCGGGCCGGAACGGCCGAGCGCGGAACGACGGCGGCCCCGGACGGCGCAGTGCCGTCCGGGGCCGTCCGGGGCCCGGAGGATCAGACCTTGAGGTACTTGCGCAGCGTGAAGAACGCCGCGACACCGGCCATCGCCATGCCGACCACGACCAGCAGCGGGATCACCGCCAGCACCGAGCTCAGCCCGATGAAGTGGATGAACTGCACCCGGTCGGCCAGCCAGTTCTGGACGAAGAAGTGCCCACCGAGCAGCAGTCCGGAGGCCATCACGGCCCCGAGCAGCGCGGAGAACGCGGCCTCGGCGATGAACGGCATCTGGACGTAGAAGTTGGAGGCACCGACCAGGCGCATGATGCCGGTCTCACGCCGCCTGCTGTACGCCGACACCCGGACGGTGTTGACGATCAGCAGCAGCGCGACGAACAGCATCAGCACCATGATGACGAAGGCCGCCGTCTGCAGACCGTTCAGCAGGCCGAAGAGGTTCTCCAGGATCTTCCGCTGGTCCTCCACCGACTTGACGCCGGGCTTTCCGGCGAAGGCGCTCTGGATGACGTCGTACTTCGTCGGGTCGTTGAGCTTCACCCGCCAGGACTGCGGCATGGCGTCCGGGCCGAGGACGGAGATGAGCGGGTTGTCCGGGTTCATCTCCTTCCAGTGCTTGTACGCCTCGGCGGAGCTCTCGAAGGTCGACGACTGGACCACCGAGTCCATCTTGTCCAGCTGGGCCTTGACGTCCTGCACCTGCTGGTCGGTGGCCGCGCCCTGCCCGCACTGCGGCGAGTTCCGGGCGTCGGACTTGGTGCAGAAGTAGATGCTCACCTCGACCTTGTCGTACCAGTACCCCTTCATGGAGTTCACCTGGTCACGGACCAGGAGCGAGGAACCGGCGAGGGCGAGGGAGAGCGCGACGCTGACGACGACCGCGATGGTCATGGTCAGGTTGCGGCGGAGACCCACACCGATCTCCGACAGGACGAACTGGGCGCGCATGCGTGTAACAACTCCAGGGTCGGTACTGCTGGTCGGACGGGCTCGGGCCGGCGGCCCTACGGTTCAGCGGGGGTGGATCAGTGCTGGTATCCGTAGACGCCGCGGGCCTGGTCGCGGACCAGCAGGCCCTTGTCGAGCTCGATGACGCGCTTGCGCATCTGGTCGACGATGGCCTGGTCGTGGGTCGCCATCAGCACCGTGGTGCCGGTGCGGTTGATGCGGTCGAGCAGCTTCATGATGCCGACCGAGTTCTGCGGGTCGAGGTTGCCGGTGGGCTCGTCCGCGATCAGCAGCATCGGCCGGTTCACGAACGCGCGGGCGATCGCGACGCGCTGCTGCTCACCACCGGAGAGCTCGCCGGGCATGCGGTCCTCCTTGCCGCCGAGGCCGACCAGCTCCAGCACCTCGGGCACCACCTTGTTGATGGCGCTCTTGGGCTTGCCGATCACTTCGAGGGCGAAGGCGACGTTCTGCGCGACGGTCTTGTTGGGCAGCAGGCGGAAGTCCTGGAAGACGGTGCCCAGCTGGCGGCGCATGTGCGGCACCTTCCAGTTGGACAGCTTGCCCAGGTCCTTGCCGAGGACGTGCACCTCGCCCGTGGAGGGGCGCTCCTCGCGCAGGCACAGGCGCAGGAAGGTGGACTTGCCCGAGCCGGACGAGCCGACCAGGAAGACGAACTCACCCTTCTCGATCTCCAGCGAGACGTTGTCCAGGGCGGGACGGTTCTGCTTGGGATAGGTCTTGGAGACGTTGTCGAATCTGATCACGGCTGCATCACGGAGGCCATCCTAGGCGGCGCCAGTCCTCGGTCGGTCCACCCCTGTGGGCCCGGTCCGGGGGCGGGCGAAGGGAACGGAAAGGGCCGCTCCCGGCTTGGGACCATACGCGAATCCGCCGCCGGCCCGCAGGGCCCGGAGCGGACGGTTACCGGAAGTTGGGGGAGAATGTCCCCTTATGCCCCGAAAATTGCGAGGCATCTCACAGCCCGGGAGCCGGAACGGTCAGAACCTGGCACAGTGGAGGGAGCGACCGTGCCCGGCCGCTCCCCCGCACAGGGCACGCGAAGGAACCAAAGCCCCGTCCGGTGCGTTGGTTCTAGCAGCGAGGAGGAGATCGCATGACCTGCGACCATCTGGTGTGCGCCAACTGCAACGGACGCGTGAGCGAGGGCCGTTGCCCGGTCTGCCGCGCCAACCGGGCCCGGCTGCAGGAGCAGCAGGGTCCGTTCGCCGCGCTCTCCCCCGCGGTGCTGCTGGCCCTGCTGGCCGGACTGCTCGCGGTGGCACTGATCGCCCGGCAGGCGCTGGCCTGAGGCACGACGAGACGTACGAACGCGAGGGCCCCCGACCGATCCCGGTCGGGGGCCCTTCTGCGTCGTCGCCCGATTACTCGGCGCTGTTCCCGCGCTGCTCGCGCCGGCGGATGCCGGCCTCGATGCTGTGCTCGGTCCTCGTCGAGGCCGGGATCCTTACGCCTCGTTCGCGGTCTCCCGCTGCTTGCGCCAGCGGATGCCGGCCTCGATGAAGCCGTCGATGTCGCCGTCCAGGACGGCCTGCGGGTTGCCGGCCTCGAACGCGGTCCGGACGTCCTTGACCATCTGGTACGGGTGCAGGACGTAGGAGCGCATCTGGTTGCCCCAGGAGCTGCCGCTGTCCTTGAGGGCGTCCATCGCGGCCTTCTCCTCCTGGCGGCGCCGCTCCAGCAGCTTGGCCTGGAGGACGTTCATCGCGGACGCCTTGTTCTGGATCTGCGAGCGCTCGTTCTGGCAGGAGACCACGATGCCGGTCGGGAGGTGCGTGATGCGCACCGCGGAGTCGGTGGTGTTGACGCCCTGGCCGCCGGGGCCGGAGGCGCGGTACACGTCCACGCGCAGGTCGCCCTCGTCGATGTCGACGTGGTCGGACTGCTCGACGACCGGGAGCACCTCGACGCCGGCGAAGGAGGTCTGCCGGCGGCCCTGGTTGTCGAACGGCGAGATGCGGACCAGGCGGTGGGTGCCCTGCTCGACCGAGAGCGTGCCGTAGGCGTACGGCGCCTTGACGGTGAAGGTCGCGGACTTGATGCCGGCCTCTTCGGCGTACGAGGTGTCGTACACCTCGGTCGGGTACCCGTGCCGCTCGGCCCAGCGCAGGTACATGCGCATGAGCTGCTCGGCGAAGTCGGCCGCGTCGACGCCACCGGCCTCGGCCCGGATGTTGATCAGCGCCTCGCGGGCGTCGTACTCGCCGGACAGGAGGGTGCGGACCTCCAGCTCCTCGACGGCCTTCTGGAGCGACTTGAGCTCGGTCTCGGCCTCGGCGCGGGTGTCCGCGTCGTCCTCGGCCTCGGCCAGCTCGAACAGCACGCCCAGGTCGTCGATGCGGCTGCGCAGGCCCTCGACCCGGCGCAGTTCGCCCTGGAGGAAGGAGAGCCGGCTGGTCACCTTCTGCGCGTTCGCGACGTCGTCCCACAGGGTGGGGGCGGCTGCCTCCTCCTCCAGGACCGCGATGTCGGCCCGGATCTTGTCCAGGTCGAGGACGGCCTCGATCGACCCCATGGTCGATTCGAGGTTCTTGAGCTCTTCGGAAGGATCGACGGCTGCCACGCCCCCAGCGTAATGGTTCCGGGGGTGGTCATGACGACACCGGGGTCCCCCGGCCGCCCGGCACCGGCCCTAGGGGGCCCGCGGGGCGGTGCTGTGGACGGCCGGACGGGCCGGGTGGCCGCGGTCCGGGGCGGTGGCCGCGAAGGCGGTCCAGGCCGCGGCGGCGCCCGCCAGGAGCAGGACGGTGGCCAGCACGACGGCGAGCAGCCGGCGCCGGCGCAGCAGGGCCTGGCGGTCGCGGCGGTGGCCCGCGCCGGGGGCGGTGCGCTGGGCGCGGGACTCGGCGGCGTAGGCGGCCAGCTCGTCCGCGGACGGGCGGCGCAGGCTGGTGTGGGTGTCCCGGGTGGAGTCCGGGGCGACGCCGGGCACCAGCGGAACGGCCGGACCGCGGCGGCGCTTGTGGGCGCCGGGGGCGGCGTCCACCTCGGCGTAGACGGCCTCGCCGGGGGTGATCGCCTCCTCCGCCGGGGCGCGGCCCTGCGAGGGGATGGCGAGCACCGGCAGGCCGGCCAGCGCGGGCAGCTGCTCGCGCAGCCGGGCGGCCAGCTCGGCGGCGCGCAGCCGGGAGGCGGGGGCCTTGGCCAGGCACTCGGAGATGATCCGCCACAGCCCGTCCGGCAGGCCGGGGATCGGCGGCACCTGCTCGGTGACGTGGCGGCGCAGCACGGCGCCGGTGTGGCCGCCGCCGAAGGGGGTGAAGCCGGCCAGCAGCTCGTAGAGCACGGTGGCGAGGGCGTAGATGTCGACGGCGGCGCGCGGCTCCAGGCCCTCGATGATCTCGGGGGCGAGGTAGTCGGGGGTGCCGATGATCCGGGTGGCCCGCGTGCGGCGCGGGGCGTCCACCAGGCGGGCCACGCCGAAGTCGGTGAGCTTGGCGCGCGGGGCCCCGCCGGGACCGGGGGCGGCGGCGAGGTCGAGCAGGACGTTCTCCGGCTTGACGTCGCGGTGGACGATGCCGGCCGCGTGCGCGGCGGCCAGGCCGTCGGCGACGTCGGCGATGACCGAGGCGGCGGTCTGCGGGGGCAGGGCACCGTCGCGTTCGAGCCGGGAGCGCAGGTCGGTGCCCTGCACGAGCTCCATGACCAGGGCGAGGTCACTGCCGTCCACGACCATGTCGCGCACGCCGACCACCCGGGGGTGGTCGAGGCTGGTCAGCGCGGCGCGCTCCTGCACGAAACGGCCGACCAGCACCTGGTCGGCGGCCAGGTCCTCGCGCAGCAGCTTGACCGCCACCGGGCCGTCCGGCCCCTCGCCGAGCCAGACCGTCCCGGCCGAACCCCGGCCGATCACCTGGTGGACGGTGTACCGGCTGCCGATCTTGCGTGCCAATGCTGCTCCGTGGGCGGCGCGGGAGCGCGTCCGAAGGTCCGGTGCGCTCGGTGGGGCGGGACAACACCGACCAACCTACGCGCCCCGACCCCCCTCGCGGGCCGCCTGAGGGCCCCGGGGCGGCACTCGCGGGCGAGAAATCTTCGAAATTGTCGATAAAGCGTCAATCCCGCCGTCCGGGCGGCCGCCGGGGGACGGCCGGCCCCGGCGGGGCGTCAGTTCTTCGCGCTGTCGAAGATGTTGGTCACCCAGTCGTAGGCCGTGTGGTACCAGCCCTGAACGTTGTCCCAGTAGTGCGGCAGCGGCGTGAAGTTCCACAGCGCCACGGCGGCGACCGCCAGCACCAGCAGCACCATCAGGCAGCCCTTGAGGCAGCCGAGCCCCGGGATGTACATCCGGTTGCGGCTGCGCGGGCGCCGCTCGCGCGGCGGGGCCGGCTCGCGGCGCGACGGAGCCGGCGGCTCCTCGCGGCGCTGCGGGGGCTCCCGGCGCTGCGGCGCGGGCGGCTCGGCCCGGCGCACCGGGGTGGGCGGGGGCGGCGGCGGGTAGCCGGCCTGCGACCGGCCGTAGCCCTCCGGGGCCTGCCGGTAGCCGCCGGGCGGCTGCGGACGGCCGCCCTGGCCCGGCTGGCCCCCCTGGGTCGCCTGGTAGGGCGGCGGCGCCACCGGCGGGCGCTGGGCGTAGCCGGGCGGCGGGCCCTGGCGGCGCTGGTCGGGGCGGTGGCCACCGGGCTGCTCGGGCTGGTACGCCCCGGGGTGACCGCCCTGGCCCGGGTAACCGCCCTGACCCGGTCGGCCCCCCGGGTTCGCCTGGTAGGGCTGCGGGGCGACCTGCGGCTCCTCGAAGTCCTCCGGGCCGAAGTAGCCGACCTGCGTCTGCTGGTTGCGGTCCCGCGCGGCGCGCAGCTGGGTCTGCCACGGGTGCGGCGCCTCCTCCTGCGGCGGGCCCGGCGGGGGCGGCGGCACCGCGGTGGGCGGCATCACCTGCGTGCGGTCCGCGCCGCCGTACGGGGGCGCGGGCGGCGGCTGGGTGCCCATCACCCGGGTCGCCGCGGCCGGGTCGAACTGCGGGGCACCGGGGCCGCCGGCGGGCAGCACCTGGGTGCGGTCCTCGCTCGCGGGCGCGAACGGCGCGCCCGTGGCCGTGCCCGGCACCGAGGCCGGCTGCGGGTCGGGCTGCAGCAGCGCGCCGACCGCGATCGCCGCGTCCACGGCCGCCGGGGAGGCGTGCACGCCGACGCCCGCCGCCACCACGCGCAGCGCCCGCGCCAGCGAGGTCGCGGACGGCCGCTGCGCCGGGTCCTTGCGCAGGCAGCGCTCGATCACCGTCCACAGCGGCTCGGGCATCGTGCTGGGCCGCTGCGGCTCCTGGGCCAGGTGCGCCTGGAGGACCGCGAGCGCGCCGTCGCCCTGGAACGGCTGGCGGCCGGTGACCAGCTCGTACAGCATGATCCCGGCGCCGTAGACGTCCACGGCGGAGGTCTGGGCGCGGCCCTCGGCGGACTCCGGGGCGACGTAGGCGGGCGTGCCGACGAACTCGTGGGTGCGGGTGATGCCCGGGGAGTCGGCGAGGCGGGCGATGCCGAAGTCGGTCAGCATCGGGTGCATCTGCTCGGTGCCGTCCACCACGACGGAGGCGAGCAGGACGTTCGCCGGCTTGAGGTCGCGGTGGACGATGCCGTCGGCGTGGCTGGCCGCGAGCGCGTCCGCGACCTGGGCCATCAGCAGGGCGCCGGCGATCGGGCTGAACGGACCGTTGGAGCGCAGGTAGCGGGCCAGGTCGGGGCCCTCGACGAGGTCCATCACGAGGGCCAGCAGCTCGCCCTCGACGACCAGGTCGCGCACCCGGACGATGTTCGGGTGGGTGAGCCGCAGCAGCAGGGAGCGCTCGCGCAGGAAGCGCATCACGACGTCCGGGTCGGCGGCCAGCTCCTCGCGCAGCACCTTGATCGCCACGGCCTGCCCGGGCTCGCCGCCCGGCACGTCGGCGTCCGGGCGCACCCGCCCGCGCCAGACGGTGCCGGTGGCCCCCCGTCCGAGGGTCTCCTCAAGCACATACTTGCTGCCGACTGGCCGCACCTGTCGCACTCCTCGCCGTGCCGCCCGCGCGGGGCGCTCCTCCGCCGGTGCGGTGAGCCTGCCGGGCCCCTGTCTGCGGCCACTCTAACGGTGACGGTTCGGGTTTCGGAGGCGACCGGCAGGCCGTCCGACCGGTCTCGGGGACCGGTTGGGGGACATCCCCTAGGGAAGGGTCACGGGCACCGCCGGAGCACCGGTTGACCTGACCCTCCGCCACCTCCAACATGGCGATCATCGCAAGATCGTCAAATCCGGTACCGTGCGCGGACCGTCCGTGACGGATGGCAGGATGGACACTCGCCACTCTTGTGGCCCAGCGGCCGCCCGAGCCGCGAGGCAGCGGTACCAGGCTTCACATCAGCAGAAGGGACCCGCGGGCGAGATGCAGATCCGGCTGACCGTCCTCCGACCGCGCAGCGGCCCGACCGCCGCCGGCACCGCCATCCCCTACGTGGACGTACTGGTCACCGCGCCCGTGGGCACCGCGCTCGGCGCCCTCGCGGGCGCGCTCGCGGGCGCCGTGGGCGTGCGCGGGCCCCGGGCCGCCACCCACGTGCACCTCTACGCCGGGGCGCACCGGGTGGACGAACACACCCTGCTCGGCCATCCTCCGCTGCTCGACGGCGCCGTCCTCAGCCTCAACGAGCCGGACCCGACCGCCGACGACCCCGACGACGCGACGGCCGCCGCCGAACTGCGCGTGGTCGGCGGCCCCGACGCCGGCGGCGTGCACCGTCTGCACGGCCGGGAGATCCGGGTCGGCCGCTCCGGCGAGGCCGACGTCCCGCTCGACGACCCGGACGTCTCCCGGCTGCACCTGTCCCTGCACCTCGACGAGGACGGCCGGGTCACCGTCCGCGACCTCGGGTCCACCAACGGCACCACCCTGGACGGCCGGATCGTCCCGCCCGGCCCGCTGGAGGAGGCCGTCCCGCTCGACCCCGGCGCCCTGCTGCGGATCGGCGAGTCCACCCTCCAGCTCGCCGCCCCCGAGCCCGGCGAGCCCGCCCGCGCCGCCGTCCCGGACGGCCACGGCCACCTCCAGCTCGCCGCCCCCGGCCCCGTCCGGCCCGTGCCGCCCGTCGCGGAACCGCCCGCCGCCCCCGAGCCCGCCGCGGGCCGCGGCCGCGGGCTGCTCTCGCTGCGGCTCGGCCGCACCGCCGAACCGCCCGGACAGGAGAGCGCCGAGCGCCACCACGCCGCCGTCCGGATCCGCCAGGCCGCCGCCCAGCGCGAACGCTGGCCCGATCTCGCCACCCTCCTGCTCAACGCCCTCGGCCCCGGCCCCCGGCTCTGGGAGCGCGGCCCCGGTCACCCCGACGCGCTCACCCTGCGCCTGGGCACCGCCGACCGCCCCGGCGGCCCGGGCACCACCCCCGGCACGACGCTGCCCGCCGTCCCGGTCACCCTGGACCTGCAGACCGCCGGCAGCCTCGGCCTCAGCGGCCCGCGCGAGCGCTTGGACGCGCTGACCCGCGCCGTCGTCGCCCAGCTCGCCGCCCTGCACCCGCCGAGCGGCCTGAGCCTCGTCGTCGTCGACTCCGACCACGCCCGCACCCCGCAGGACCGCGTCGACACCTGGGCCTGGGCCCTCTGGCTGCCCCACCTGCGCCCCGTCGAGGGCCAGGACTGCCGCCTGCTGCTCGGCCTCGACGACGAGCAGGCCACCGCCCGGCTCACCGAGCTCACCGCCCGGCTCAGCGGCCCGGTCGGGCTCGGCGGCCACCCCGCCACCGTCGTCGTGGTCGACGGCCGCCCGGCCACCGAGGCCGCCCGGCACGCACTGGACCTGCTGCTGCGCCAGGGCCCGGCGGTCGGCATCTTCCCGATCTGCCTCGCCGAGCAGCCCGAACTGCTCCCCCGCGGCGTCGGCGCCACCGCCCTGATCACCGGCGAGGTCGGCACCCACCTCTCGCTCGACCGCCCGGTCGCCCGCGGCCGCGAGACCCTGCACGAGGTCTCGCTGGACGCCGTCTCCGACGCCTGGGCCGAGCGGCTGGCCCGGGTGCTCGCGCCGCTGCGCGAGGCGGCCCCGGCCGCCCGCGGCCCCCTGCCCGACGCCCTGCGGCTGCTCGACCTGCTGCAGCTCGACACCGTCACCCCCGCCAAGCTCTCCGCCCGCTGGGACGCCCACGCCGGCGGCATCGGCGCCGCCACCGCGCTGCTCGGCACCACCCGTGACGAGCTCTGCACGCTCGACCTCGCCGATCCCGAACTGGCCCTCCCCTCGCCCGACCCGGGCGGCCCGCACCTGCTGATCGGCGGCGCACGCGGCTCCGGAAAGACGGAGCTGCTGCGCACCCTCGTCGCCTCGCTGGCCGTCTCCGAGCGGCCCGAGCGGCTGGCCGTCACGATCGTCGAGGGCCGGGCCACCGAGGACGGGCTGGACGGCTGCACCGAGCTCCCGCACGTCACCGGGCGGGTCAACGCGGCCTCCGACCCGCGCCAGGCGCTGCTCGCCGCGGAGGCGCTGGAGGACGAACTCACGCTGCGGGAGCGGCTGTTCGACGGCCTCGACTTCTCCTCCTGGCACGCCGCCCGAATTCTTGACGGCCAGCACGGCCTGGACGGCCGACAGGGCCTCGGCACGGGCGCGGACACCCCGCAGGTGCCGGTGCCCGCCACCGTCGGGGCCGCCGCGCCCCCGGCGCCCCTGATCATCGGGCCGCGCGGCGCCGACGGCCCCCGGCCCGCCGCCGCCCCGGGTGCCCCGGTCCCCGCCCGGCTGGTCGTCGTCGTCGACGACTACGACGCACTGCTCTCCCCCACCTCCCCGGCCGGCCGCCCGCTGGCCCGCGCGCTCGCCGCCGTCGCCCGCCGCGGCGGCCCGCTCGGCGTCCACCTCGCGGTCACCACCGGCCGGCCCGAGGACAGCGCCGGCACCGAGGTGGACGAGGCCGCGCTGCTCCGGATCGCCCTGCGCACCGAGGACCCGGCCGACTCCGACCTGCTGATCCACCTGGGCGACGCCGCCGCCCTCCCCGAGGACACCCCGGGCCGCGGTTACCTGCGGCTGCCGGACGGCGGCGTCTGCGCCTTCCAGGCCGCCCGGATCAGCGGACGCATCCCGCGCACCGCGACCCTGCGCCCGACGGTCGTCGCGATAGACCCGCTCCAGCTCGGCGCCCCGCCCGCCCGCCGTCCGGTCCGCGAACTCGGCAACGGCCCGACGGACCTGGCGCTCCTCGCCAGCGCACTCCAGCGCGCGGCGACCCGCTGAGGGCCGGCGTCCCGCAGCACGCACGACGAGGGGCGGGGCCCGCGTCCGAAGACGCGGGCCCCGCCCCTCGTGCCGTCCCGACTTCCTAGCGCATCGAACCGGTGCGCAGGAGGGTGCGGATGACGCGCATCGCGACCGACAGGCTGGACAGCTCGTAGTTGTCCGAACCCCTTATGTCGTCGAGCGTGCTCTTCGCGCGGTTCAGCAGCGTCCCGTTGAGCTCCGCCCAGGCGGTGTAGCGCTCCTCCGGCGTGGCTCCCTCGGGGCCGCAGACGAGGATGTCCGCGGTCAGCGCCGCGTGCGCCGCGAAGAGGTCCTCGCGGATCGCGGCCCGGGCCATCGACGACCAGCGGTCGGTGCGGGGCAGGTCGATGATGCGGTCCAGCAGGTGCGAGATCTGCAGGCGGTCGCCGAGGTCGTAGTAGAGCTCGGCGACGTCCGCGACGTCCTTGCCGGAGCGGTCCGCGACCTCGGTGATGTCCAGGGTCGGGAAGACCGAGGACAGGCCGGCGATCCGGGTGGCCAGCTCCTCCGGCACGCCCGCCGCGGCGAGCTCGCCGTGGATCGACTCGAACCAGGCCAGGTCCTCGCCGCGCAGCGGCTTGGGCAGCGAGCCCCAGACCTGGGCGATCCGGTCGCGGAAGAACTCGATCGTGGCGGCGATGTCCAGCGGCTGACGGCGGTTGTTGAGCATCCACCGGGTGGCGCGCTCGACCAGGCGGCGCGAGTGCAGCCGCATCTTGGTCTGGACCCGGGCCGGGACCTTGTTGTCCAGGCCCTCGATCTCGCCCCAGATCTCCTCCAGGCCGAACACGGCCCGCGCGGCGGTGTGCGTCCGGGCGATCTCCTCGTAGGTCGCGCCGGTCTCCTCCTTCAGGCGGAAGGCGAAGGTGCAGCCACCGCGGTTGATCGTGTCGTTGACGATCAGCGTGGTGATGATCTCGCGGCGCAGCGCGTGGCCGTCGATCGCCTCGGCGAACCTGGCCCGCAGGGCGCTCGGGAAGTACTCGTGGAGCGCGGTGCGGAAGTACGGGTCGTCGGGCAGGTCGGTGGCGAGCAGCTCCTCGGCCAGCGTGATCTTGGTGTACGCGAGCAGGACGGACATCTCGGGCTGCGAGAGACCGCGGCCGCTCTGCTGGCGCTCGCGGATCAGGCGCTCGGCGGGCAGGAACTCCAGCGCCCGGTCGAGCTGGCCGGCCGCCTCGAAGCGGTTGATCATCCGGGAGTGGACGTTGACCATGCTGTGCGCCTGGGCGACGGCGTTGGCCAGCACCACGTTCTGCGCGTAGTTGTTGCGCAGCACCAGGTGGCCGACCTCGTCGGTCATCTCGGCCAGCAGGGTGTTGCGCTGCTTGACCGTCATGTCGCCCTCGGCGACGACCCCGTTGAGCAGGATCTTGATGTTGACCTCGTGGTCCGAGGTGTCCACGCCGGCCGAGTTGTCGATGGCGTCGGTGTTGATCCAGCCGCCGGTGCCCTCCGGGCCGCCGGCCGCCGCGTACTCGATGCGGCCGAGCTGGGTGCAGCCGAGGTTGCCGCCCTCGCCGATGACCCGGGCCCGGACCTGCTCGCCGTTGACGCGGATGGCGTCGTTGGCCTTGTCGCCGACCTCGGCGTTGGTCTCGGCCGAGGCCTTGACGTAGGTGCCGATGCCGCCGTTCCAGAACAGGTCGACCGGCGCCTGCAGGATCGCCTTCATCAGCTCGGCCGGGGTGAGCCGGGCTTCCTTGATGCCGAGCGCGGCCCGGACCTGGGCGCTGACCTGGATCGACTTGGCACTGCGCGGGAACACCCCGCCGCCGGCCGAGATCAGCGACTTGTCGTAGTCGTCCCACGAGCTGCGCGGAAGGTCGAACAGGCGGCGGCGCTCGGCGTACGAGACGGCCGCGTCCGGGTTCGGGTCGAGGAAGATGTGGCGGTGGTCGAAGGCCGCGACCAGCCGGATGTGCTCGCTGAGCAGCATGCCGTTGCCGAAGACGTCGCCGGACATGTCGCCGATGCCGATGACGGTGAAGTCCTCGGCCTGGGTGTCGACGCCGAGCTCGCGGAAGTTGCGCTTGACCGACTCCCAGGCACCGCGGGCGGTGATGCCCATGCCCTTGTGGTCGTAGCCGGCCGAGCCGCCGGAGGCGAACGCGTCGCCCAGCCAGAAGCCGTAGGACTCGGCGACGCCGTTGGCGATGTCGGAGAAGGTCGCGGTGCCCTTGTCGGCGGCGACGACCAGGTAGGTGTCGTCCTCGTCGTGGCGGACCACGTCGGCCGGGTGGACGACCTCGCCGCCGACCAGGTTGTCGGTGATGTCGAGCAGCGCCGAGATGAACGTCTTGTACGAGGAGACGCCCTCGGCCAGCCACGCGTCGCGGTCCACCGACGGGTCCGGCAGCTGCTTGGCGACGAAGCCGCCCTTCGCGCCGACCGGCACGATGACGGTGTTCTTCACCATCTGCGCCTTGACCAGGCCGAGGATCTCGGTGCGGAAGTCCTCGCGCCGGTCGGACCAGCGCAGACCACCGCGGGCGACCTTGCCGAAGCGCAGGTGCACGCCCTCGACCTGCGGCGAGTAGACCCAGATCTCGAACGCCGGGCGCGGGGCCGGCAGGTCCGGGATGGCCTTCGGGTCGAACTTCATCGACACGTAGGAGTGCCACTCGCCGGAGCCGTCGTGCTGGAAGAAGTTGGTCCGCAGGGTGGCCTTGATGAGGTGCAGGAAGGAGCGCAGGATGCGGTCCTCGTCCAGCGAGACGACCTCGTCGAGCGCGCCGGCCAGCTCCTCCAGGATGCCCTCGGTCAGCTCCAGGGCGCCCGAGCGGTGGCTCGGGCTCAGCCGGGCCTCGAACAGGTTGACCAGCAGGCGGGTGCTGTGGGTGTTGTTGCGGAGCGCGTCCTCCATGTAGTCCTGGGAGAACGTGGAGCCCGCCTGGCGCAGGTACTTGGCGTACGCGCGCAGCATCATCGCCTGGCGCCAGGTCAGCCCGGCGGTGAGGACCAGCTCGTTGAAGCGGTCGTTCTCGGCCCGGCCGGTCCAGGTGGCGGCGAAGGTCTCCTGGAAGCGCTCGCGCGCCTCGTCGGTGAGCCCGGTGGCCTCGTGCAGCTTCAGGCCGAAGTCGTACACCCACGCGGTGGTGCCGTCGGAGCGGCGCAGCGCGTACGGGTGCTCGTCCAGCACCTCGACGCCCAGGCGCTGGAGCACCGGCAGGACCTCGGTGAGCGAGATCGGGCCGCCGACCCGGTAGATCTTGAAGCGGCGCTCGTCGTCGCCCGCGCCGACCGGCTGGTACAGGTTGAGGCGGAAGTCGCCCGCGCCGTGCAGCGACTCGATCTGCTTGATGTCGGAGACGGCGGTGCGCGGCGGGAAGTCGGCGCGGTAGCCGTCGGGGAAGGCGTTGGCGTACTTGTGGCCGAGCTCGGCGGCCTTCTCCTCGCCCAGCTCGGTGTGCAGCTGGTCGTGGAAGCCGTCCATCCAGAACCGGGCGGCCTCGGCCAGGCGGTTCTCGATCCGCTCGATGTCGGTGTCGGTGAGCTGCGGCAGCTCGGTGCCGGGGGCCACCCGGACGACGAAGTGCAGACGGGTCAGCACCGACTCGGTGGCGTACACCGTGTAGTCGATGGCGTCGCCGTTCAGCTCTTCCTTGAGGATGTCGGTGAGCAGCAGGCGGATCCGGGTGGTGTACCGGTCGCGCGGCAGGTAGATGAACGCCGAGTAGTAGCGGCCGTACTCGTCCTGGCGCAGGAAGAGGCGCAGCTTGCGGCGCTCCTGCAGGTAGAGCACGCTCGTGGCGATCGAGAGCAGTTCGGAGGCCGCCGTCTGGAACATCTCGTCCCGCGGGAAGGTCTCCATGATCTGCAGCAGGTCGCGGCCGTCGTGGCTCTCGCTGGAGAAGCCGGAGCCGTCCAGGACGGCCTGGACCTTGCGGCGCACGACCGGGATCCGGGTGACGGACTCGGTGTACGCGGCGGAGGAGAACAGACCGAGGAAGCGGCGCTCGCCGATCGGCTCGCCGGCGGCGTTGAACTTCTTCACGCCGACGTAGTCCAGGTAGGCCGGGCGGTGCACGGTGGCACGGCTGTTGGCCTTGGTGAGGACGAGCAGCTTCTTCTCGTGGGCCTTGGCGCGCACCGGCGCGGAGAGGCGGCCGAAAGCCTCGCTGACGGCGTGGTGGCGGTCGTCGTGGCTGTGCGGGTCGGCGCGCAGGATGCCGAGGCCGGTGCCGGCGACGGCCTTGAGGACCTCCTCGCCCTCGTGCTCGACGAGGTCGTACTCGCGGTAGCCGAGGAAGGTGAAGTGGTCGTCGCCGAGCCAGCGCATCAGCTCCCAGGCCTCGCCGACCTCCTGCTCGGGCAGGCCGGCCGGGGGCTCCTCGGCCAGCTCGTCGGCCAGGCGCAGCGCGCTGTCGCGCATCTTGGTCCAGTCCTCGACGACCTCGCGGACGTCGCCGAGCACGCGGCGCAGGTTGGACTCGATCGAGCGCAGGTCCTCGCGGTCGGTCTCGCGGTCGATCTCGATGTGCATCCACGACTCGACGGTCGCGTCGGCGGGCCACTCGGTGCCGGCGGCCTGGCTGCGCGCGCACGCGTCGACGTCGAGGATCTCCAGGAGCTTGCCGGTGATGTCACGGCGGACGACCAGCTGCGGGTGGATCACGATGTGGATCGCGCGGTCCTGGCGGGAGAGCTCGTTGGTGACCGAGTCGACCAGGAAGGGCATGTCGTCGGTGACGACCTCGACCACGGTGTGGCCGCAGGACCAGCCGTTCTCCTCGACCGAGGGGGTGTGCACCCGCACCTCGGCGGTGCCCTGGGGGCGCTTGAGGCCCAGGCGGTAGTGCGAGGCGGCCGCGCCGTAGACGTCGACCGGGTCGCGGTCGACCAGGTCCTCGGGCGCGGTGTGGAGGTAGTAGTGGTGCAGGTACGCGGTAAGAGCGCCGTTGCTCAGACCCTCCCCCGGCGCCGCTCCCCCCACCTGGCTGTTCTCAGCGGCTGCGGCGGCCTTCTTGAGCAGGTCGGCCTTGGCTGCGTCCAGCTTGGTCTGCATGACTTCTTGGCTCCTGTCGCGCGCCGTTGCGTGACTCGGTCGTGTGTGGATGAACACCGACGGGTCTACCGCAATCCTGCCGCACCATCCGACTGAAAAGGCTTCATGGCACGCATGAAACGCCTTCGCAATGGGTAGGACGATTCGTCCTGCGGAGCCACCCGACGACGCCAGCCAGCCTAACCGGATCAATCGAAGGTGGACAGGGACAGGGAGGCGCAAAGCTGCCGGGTGACCGGTCCGTCCTGGACACCATGTCCAAACCGGAAGGCTATGTTCGCTTTCAGCCCATATGTGGGTAGGTGTGGTGCGTCGGCGGTACGAAGGTCTCCTTGATCGAGCGGGCCGAGGTCCAGCGCAGCAGGTTCTGGGCGGCGCCCGCCTTGTCGTTGGTGCCGGAGGCGCGGGCGCCGCCGAAGGGCTGCTGGCCGACCACCGCGCCGGTCGGTTTGTCGTTGATGTAGAAGTTCCCCGCGGTGAAGCGCAGTTCCTCCACCGCCCGGGCGATCGCGTAGCGGTCCTGTGCGATCACGGCGCCGGTCAGGCCGTAAGGGGCGGCGGCGTCGATCCGGCCGAACACGTCGTCCCAGCGGGAGTCCTCGTAGACGTGGACGGCGAGGATCGGGCCGAAGTACTCGGTGCGGAAGATCTCGCCCCGGTGGTCGGAGGAGACCAGGACGGTGGGCCGGACGAACCAGCCGATCGCGTCGTCGTACTGGCCGCCGGCCACCAGCTCGATCGTGGGGTCGCGCCTGGCCCGCTCGATGGCGTCCCGGTTCTTCTCGAAGGCCCGCCGGTCGATCAGCGCGCCCATGAAGTTGGAGAGGTCGGTGACGTCGCCGACGGCGAGGGCGTCGACCTCGGCCAGGAAGTCGTCCTTGATCCGCTGCCAGAGGCTGCGCGGCAGGTAGGCGCGGGAGAGCGCCGAGCACTTCTGGCCCTGGTACTCGAAGGCGCCGCGGATCAGCGCCGTCTTCAGGATCTCCGGGTCGGCGGAGCGGTGGGCGAGCAGGAAGTCCTTGCCGCCGGTCTCGCCGACGATCCGCGGGTACGTCCGGTAGTTGCCGATGTTCGCGCCGATCGTCTGCCACAGCGACTGGAAGGTCGCGGTCGAGCCGGTGAAGTGCAGGCCTGCCAGCGCCGGGTCGGCGAGCGCTACCGGGGACACCTGGAGGCCGTCGCCGGTGACCAGGTTGATCACCCCGGGCGGCAGGCCGGCCGCCTCCAGCAGCCGCATCAGGTGGTGGGCGGCCAGCGCCTGGGTCGGCGCGGGCTTCCAGACCACCGTGTTGCCCATCAGCGCGGGGGCGGTGGGCAGGTTCCCCGCGATCGCGGTGAAGTTGAACGGCGTGATCGCGTAGACGAAACCCTCCAGCGGGCGGTGGTCGGTGCGGTTCCACACCCCCGGGGACGAGACCGGCTGGTCGGCCAGGACCTGCCGGGCGAAGTGGACGTTGTAGCGCCAGAAGTCGATCAGCTCGCAGGCCGAGTCGATCTCCGCCTGCTGCACGGTCTTGGACTGGCCGAGCATCGTGGCCGCGTTGAGCGTCTCCCGCCAGGGCCCGGCGAGGAGGTCGGCGGCGCGCAGGAACACCGCCGCGCGGTCGTCGAAGGACAGCGAGCGCCACTCCCGGCCGGCGGCCAGCGCCGCGTCCACCGCCGCGCGGGCGTCCTCCCGGGTGGCGTTGCCGAGCACGCCCAGCTTGGCGGCGTGGTGGTGCGGCTGGACGACGTCGATCCGCTCGCCGCCTCCGAAGCGCTGCTCCCCGCCGATCGTCATCGGCAGCGGCACCTGCTCGGCCGCCAGCTCGTCCAGCCGCCGCACCAGGCGCTCCCGCTCGGCGCTGCCCGGCCCGTACGCCCGCACCGGCTCGTTGACCGGCTCCGGCACCTGGGTCACTGCGTCGATGGGCATGGCGGCTCCGTCCTGCTGCTGTACCGATGTCAGTCCAGCCTGACCAGCCCCCGGCGGATCCGCCCCTCCAGACACGCCAACGGCGGACGTGGCGCGCGCCACGTCCGCCGTCATGACGGCGGCATCGCCGCAGCTCAGAACGTCAGGCGTCCGGCCAGCTCGACCGCCTCCGCGAGGGTGTCCACGACCGGCACGCCGACCGGCTCCAGCTTCTCCCTGGTGTGCGAGCCGCCGGTGTACAGCACGGCGTGCGCACCCGCGCCGATGGCCGCGAGGGCGTCGTCCGCGGCGTCCCCGATGAGGACCGTACGGGCGGGGTCCACGCGCTCGCCGAGGGCCGCCAGGTGGCGGGCCAGCTGCTCGCCCTTCTGCCCGCCGGAGGGGCCGCTGCGGCCGTCCACGCGCAGGAAGCTGCCGGTCAGGCCGAAGGCGTCGACCAGCGGCACGAGCTTGTCGTGCGCGTACATCGACAGCAGGGACTGGCTGTGCCCCGCCTCCTGCCAGTCCGACAGCAGCTCACGGACGCCCTCGGTCAGGCCGCAGACCGCGCTCAGCTCGCGGTAGCGGTCGTGGAAGGCGTCGTCGAGGCGGAGCCACTCGGCCCGGGACGGCATGCGGCCGAGCAGGCGCTCGTAGAAGCGGGGGATCGGGATCTCGTACTGCTCGCGGTACTCCTGCATGGTCATCGGCCCGACGCCGATGGCCGCGAAAGCGGCGTTGCTCGCTCCGAGCACCGCCTCCATGTCGTGGAAGAGCGTGCCGTTCCAGTCCCAGACGATGTGATTGCGCACGGTCCGAACGGTAACTCCGGGCACCGGCACCCCGGTAGGACGGAGCTCACGCGGGGGCGGCCGCGAACCGGCCGAGCAGGCGATCAGGCGATCAGGCGATCAGGCGATCAGGCGATCAGGCGAGGAGCCCCGGGATCTCCTGGGTCGCGAACCAGAGCAGGTCGTGGTCCTCGGCGCCGTCCACGGTGAACTGGGCGTCCTGGTCCCCGTCGTCGGCGGCGGCCACCGCGGCCACGGCCGCCGTCACGTCCGCGAGCACCTCGTCGTCGGCGACGTCCGCGTGCACGGCCGCCGCCTTCGCGAGCTTCACCGGGCCGGCCAGCACCACGCGGCCCAGCGAGGCCTGGTCCTGGTACTCGTCGCCGGGGAAGGGCCGCACGGCGGAGTCCGCCACGTCCAGTGCCACGACGACGCGGCGGCGCGGCGCGTCCGGGTCGGCCGCCAGCAGCCGCAGCGAGGACTGCGCGGCCCGGTTCAGGGCCGCGTACTCCAACTCCTCGGTGTCGTCGCTGACGTACCACTCGCGCAGCGCGGGGGTCACGGCGTACGCCGCGGACTGGTCCAGGACGCCGCCCGGGTGCGCCGCCGCCAGGCCGGTCAGGGTGGTGGGCACGTACACGCGCATCGGTGGCACTCTCCGGTTCGTCCAGCGTTCGTCCAGCGGCACAGCTTCCAGCGCCCCAAGAATAAGCGCCGGGCGCCCGCCGTGATCACGTCCCGCCGGATCGGCGGGCCGCGGATCGGCGGGCCGCGGATCGGCGGGCCGCGGATCAGCGCGCCGCGGATCAGCGCGCCGCCGCCAGCGCCTCCCGGCTGGTGCGCAGCGCGCTCTCCAGCACCGCGCCGCGGCGGGCCGGGTCCATCATGTTCGGACCCATCACCGCCAGGTCCGCCGGCGTCGGTGCGAGCAGCCGCACCCGAACGCCCTCCGCCCTCAGCAGCGCGGCCTCGCGCAGCAGCTGCCTGGTCACCGCGCGGCGGTAGCGGCTGACCAGCTGGGCCAGCACGCCGCGCGGGCGGTCGCGGGCGCGCCACTCGTGCAGCGCGGCGAGGGCGCCGCGGTCGGCCCGGTCGGCGCGGTCGGCGCGGGGGTGCAGGCGCAGGGCCATCGGGGCGAGCACGTACGCCTCGTCCAGACCGCGGCCGAGCAGCAGGTCGGCGTTGATGGCCGACCAGCAGCCGCCGTCCACGTACGCCGAGCCGTCCAGGCGGACGGGCGCGAACCAGCCGGGGATCGCGCAGGAGGCCATCACGGCGTCGGCGATCGCGACCGCCGGGGCCCCCGGGTCGCCGAAGACCACCCGGCGGCCGCTGCGGTAGTCCACGGCCGCGACCCGCAGCGCGGAGCCGGCCGGCCAGCCGCCCGGCCCGTGCAGGTCGCGGACCAGCGCGCCGACCGGCGCGAGCGAGCCGCGGCCGTGCGGCGCCACCGCCGACACCATGGTCAGCAGCGGGTACTCGCGCGGGTGGCGGACGACGTCCCGCAGGAGGCCCGGCGAGCCGATCCCGGCCCGCGGCCGGGGCGGCAGGGCGCCGCCGACGGCCGTCTCGTAGTCGAAGGCCACGCCGGACAGCGGCCCCTCGGTGAGCGGCAGGCCGCGCTGGTGGTCGCGCAAATGGTCGACCGGCACGCCGGCGGAGAGCAGCGCGCCGAGGATGGAGCCGGCCGAGGTGCCGAGGAGCACGTCGGCTTCGCCGGGGCGCCAACCGGTCGCCTCCTCGACGGCGCACAGCGCGCCGACCGTCCAGGCCGCGCCGAGCAAGCCGCCGCCGCCCAGGACCAGCCCGCGCCGGGGTGCTCCCCGAGCGGCGCCCGTCCGGGCCGGGGACTGCGCCGCTGCTGCCCGTGTCGTCATGCCGGCCACCTGTCGTCGTGGGGCGTCGCGCCCGCTCCCGCGGTTCCCGGTCAGGATCCGATCCTGCGCGCCGACCGCGGGCCACCGCAACGCGTGACCCCGGCCGCACCACCCGGACCGGCGAACCCGGCCGTCCCCTTTCGGGCCTACCCGCCCGTCCCCGCACGTCAACCGCGTGCGTCCGGGACGGCTCGGGAGGCCGCCGCCGCAACGGACCGTTCACCCGGATAGGTGAACTTCACCCTCCACTCCCCGCGGTTGCGGAATCCCCTTGCCGCCCCCTGCCGGCCGCCGCTACCAAAGACCCGTCCGTACCCGCACCACTCGCCCGAGGAAGCACTGCAAGACCCGTCCGCGCCCGCATCCGTCCGCCCGAGGAAGCACCCGTGACCACGCCCCGGAGCACCACCGCCCGCCCGCCCGGCCCCGAGGAGACGCCCGTGACCCCGCCGCTCGCCGCCCGCCCCCACCGCCACCTGCACGACGGCGCACCGCACCCCGGCGGGCGGCGGCCCCGGCACCCCCGGGCCGACTGCGCCGGCGCCCCGCCCGGGCACGACCCCCGCGCGCTCGCGGCGCGCTTCGCGCACCAGCTCGTCGAGGTGCTCACCGGCGCCCGCCCGTCCGGCCAGCTGATGCGGCACACCAGCCTGGACGGCTACGGCCAGCTCGCCTCGCTCGTCCGCACGGGCGCCCTGCGCCGCGGCGGCGCCGGCGCCCGGCCGCGCCTCGGCCCGGTGCACGACAGGTCGCCCGCGCCAGACGCCGTCGAGGCGTGCGTGCGGGTCGACCTCGGCCGGCGGCACCACATGGTGGCCTTCCGCCTCGAACAGCGCGGCCCGGCCGGGCAGTGGCAGTGCACCGCCGTGGAGGCCCGGTGACGGCGCAGGGCGCCGCCCCCGTGCGGGAACGGCGCCCTGTGCTGTGGCGCGGTGGTGGCTCAGGCCTTGCGGCGGCGCCCCTTGGCCGACTTCGCGGCCTTGCGGCGCTCGGCGCGGGTCAGGCCGTCGCCCTCGTCCTCCGGCGCGAGGTCGTCGAAGTCGCCCTCGACCACACCGCCGCCGATCTCGTCCGAGGGGGCCGTGTAGTGCAGCCGCTGCGGCTTGGGGGCCTCCAGGCCCTTGGCCTTGATCTCCGGGCGGGCGGAGTCCTTCTCCAGCTTGTCGAGCACCACCTCGGCGTCCTCGACCGGGACCTCCTCGACCTGCTGCTCGACCTGGACCTCCAGGTTGAACAGGTAGCCGACGGACTCCTCCTTGATGCCCTCCATCATCGCGGTGAACATGTCGAAGCCCTCGCGCTGGTACTCGATCAGCGGGTCGCGCTGCGCCATGGCCCGCAGGCCGATGCCCTCCTGGAGGTAGTCCATCTCGTAGAGGTGCTCGCGCCAGCGGCGGTCCAGCACCGACAGGACGACCCGGCGCTCCAGCTCGCGCATGATCTCCTCGCCGAGCTGGTCCTCACGGGCGCCGTACTGCGCCTGGATGTCCTCCTGGATGACCTTGATGAGGAACTCGGAGGTCAGGCCGCCGGGGCCGCCCGCCTCCTCCTCCAGCTCCCCGAGGTCCAGGGAGAGCGGGTAGAGCTGCTTGAGCGCGGACCAGAGCTTCTCCAGGTCCCAGTCGTCCTCGAAGCCCTCGCCGGTGGCCGCCTTGACGTAGGCCTCGACGGTGTCGTCCATGAAGTGGCCGACCTGCTCCTGCAGGTCCTCGCCCTCCAGGACGCGGCGGCGCTCGCCGTAGATGACCTCGCGCTGGCGGTTCAGCACCTCGTCGTACTTCAGGACGTTCTTGCGGATCTCGAAGTTCTGCTGCTCGACCTGGGTCTGCGCGGAGGCGATCGCCCGGGTGACCATCTTCGACTCGATCGGCACGTCCTCGGGCACGTTGGCCATCGAGAGGACGCGCTCGACCATGCCGGCCTTGAACAGGCGCATCAGGTCGTCGCCGAGCGACAGGTAGAAGCGGGACTCGCCCGGGTCGCCCTGACGGCCGGAGCGGCCGCGCAGCTGGTTGTCGATCCGGCGGGACTCGTGCCGCTCGGTGCCGAGGACGTAGAGGCCACCGGCCTCCTTGACCTCGTCCTGCTCGGCCTTGACCGAGGCCTTGGCCTTCTCCAGCGCGGCCGGGAACGCGGCCTCGTACTCCTCCGGGTTGTCCACGGCGGAGAGCCCGCGCTGGGCCAGCTCGGCCGCCGCGAGGTGGTCCGGGTTGCCGCCGAGCATGATGTCGGTGCCGCGGCCGGCCATGTTGGTGGCGACGGTGACGGCGCCCTTGCGGCCGGCCTGCGCGACGATCTGCGCCTCGCGCTCGTGGTGCTTGGCGTTCAGCACCTCGTGCGGGATGCCGCGCTTGCGCAGCTCCTGCGACAGGTACTCGGACTTCTCGACCGACACGGTGCCGACCAGCACCGGCTGGCCCTTCTCGTGCTTCTCGGCGATGTCCTCGACGACGGCGGCGAACTTGGCCGGCTCCGACTTGTAGATCAGGTCGGGCTGGTCGATGCGCAGCGGCGTCTTGTTGGTCGGGATCGGCACGACGCCGAGCTTGTAGATCTGGTGGAACTCGGCCGCCTCGGTGGTGCCGGTACCGGTCATGCCGGAGAGCTTGTCGTACAGACGGAAGAAGTTCTGCAGGGTGATGGTGGCCAGGGTCTGGTTCTCGTTCTGGACCTCCACCCCCTCCTTGGCCTCGATCGCCTGGTGCATGCCCTCGTTGTAGCGGCGGCCGGCCAGGATGCGGCCGGTGTGCTCGTCGACGATCATGACTTCGCCGTTCATGACGACGTAGTCCTTGTCCGCCTTGTAGAGCTCCTTGGCCTTGATGGCGTTGTTCAGGAAGCCGACGAGCGGGGTGTTCACCGACTCGTAGAGGTTGTCGATGCCGAGGTAGTCCTCGACCCGGGTGACGCCCTCCTCCAGGATGCCGACGGTGCGCTTCTTCTCGTCGACCTCGTAGTCGCGGTCGATCTTCAGGCGCAGCACCAGCTTGGCGAAGTCGGCGTACCACTTGGTCGCCTGGTCGGCCGGGCCGGAGATGATCAGCGGGGTGCGGGCCTCGTCGATGAGGATCGAGTCGACCTCGTCGACCACCGCGAAGTTGTGGCCGCGCTGGACGAGTTCGTCCTTCGACCAGGCCATGTTGTCGCGCAGGTAGTCGAAGCCGAACTCGTTGTTGGTGCCGTACGTGATGTCCATCGCGTACTGGCGCTTGCGCTCGGCGGGCGTCATGTTGGCCAGGATCACGCCGACTTCGAGGCCGAGGAAGCGGTGCACCCGGCCCATCCACTCCGAGTCGCGCTCGGCGAGGTAGTCGTTGACGGTGATCAGGTGGACGCCCTTGCCGGTGAGCGCGTTCAGGTACGCGGGCAGGGTGCCGACGAGGGTCTTGCCCTCACCGGTGCGCATCTCGGCGACGTAGCCGAGGTGCAGCGCGGCGCCGCCCATGAGCTGGACGTCGTAGTGCCGCTGGCCGAGGACGCGCTTGGCGGCCTCACGGACGGTGGCGAACGCCTCGGGGAGGATGTCGTCCAGGGACTCTCCGTCGACGAGCCGCTGCTTGTACTCGTCGGTCAGCGCCCGCAGCTCCGCGTCGGTGAGGTTGACGAAGTCCTCTTCGATGGAGTTGACCTGGGCAGCAATCCGCTGCAGCTTGCGAAGGATCTTGCCTTCGCCGGCGCGCAGGATCTTGTCGAAGACGGACACTAGAGCGGGCTCCTTGCCTGTATTGGCACTGGACGACTGCACGACGGGTTCACCCCACCGCACGGGCCATCGTATGCGAGGAGTCCAATGCCCCGGGAGGTGCGTCAGCACGGTATTCCCGTGTCACTCGCCCGGGCACCCGACCGATAGCACCGCCCACCGGGGCAAAACGGTCCCGGCCCCGTCGAGTTGGCGGAATATTCGGATGTCCGCCCTCCGCTTGGCGCGGAATAATCCGGGCATGGAAGAACCCCGGCCCACGCCCGTCACCCTCACCACCGAGCGCCTCGTCCTGCGCGCCCCGCAGGAGTCGGACATCGACGCGGTCCTCGCCGCCTGCCAGGACGAGGAGATCCAGCGCTGGACGGTGGTGCCGGTCCCCTACCGGCGCGAGGACGCGGAGTTCTTCGTGCGCACTCTGGCCCCGAAGGGGCTGCGCGACGGATCCGAGTACATCTGGTGCGTGACCGACCGCGCCACCGGGCGCCTGGTCGGCACCCAGTCGGTCTCCCGCTTCGCCGCCGACCCGGCCGCCGCCTCCGTCGGCTGGTGGACGGCGAAGGAGCAACGCGGCCGCGGCTACACCGTCGAGGCGGCCCGCGAGGTCGCCCGCTGGGCCCTCACCGAGCTCGGGATCCGCCGCCTCCAGTGGCTCGCCTACGTCGGCAACGACGGCTCCCGCGCCGTCGCCGAGCGGGTCGGCTACCGCTTCGAGGGCACGCTGCGCTCGTACGCCGAGCAGCGCGGCGTCTTCCACGACTCCTGGGTCGCCTCGCTGCTCCCGTCCGACCTGGCCTGAACCGGCCCGCCTCCGGCCGGGCCCGTCCGTTGTCGGTGCCGGGCGTTACTCTCCCCGGCATGAGCTCCGCGCCCGCCCCCAGCTCCCCCGTCGCCGTCCTGAGTGCCGACGACGCCCGCCGGATCGCCCTGCGCGCGCAGGGCCTGCTCGGCGCGCCGGACCGCCGGGCCGGGGTGCGCGGCGTGCTGCGGCACCTGGGCGCCGTCCAGTTGGACACGATCTCGGTGCTGGCCCGCTCGCACGAGCTGGTCCCGTACGCCCGGCTCGGCGCGGTCGGCAGGCCGGCCGTCGAGGCCGCGTACTGGGGTCACGGCACCAGCTTCGAGTACTGGTCGCACGCGGCCTGCGTCCTGCCGGTCGAGGAGTGGCCGCTGTTCGCGTTCCGGCGCCGCCGCTACCGCGACCGCGGCCACCTCTGGGGCCACCAGGTCTCGCCCGAGACGTACCGGCACGTGCTCGACAAGCTGCGCGCCGAGGGCCCGTTGACCTCCACCGAGCTGGGCGGCGCGAAGAAGACGGCCGAGTGGTGGGACTGGTCCGACACCAAGATCGCGGTCGAGCGGGCGCTGGCCTTCGGCGACGTGGTCTGCACCGAGCGCCGGAGCTGGAAGCGGGTCTACGCGCTGGCCGAACAGGCCGTCCCCGACGCGCTGTTCGGGCAGGATCCGACCGACGCGGACTGCGTCCGCACCCTGGTCGCCCAGGCCGGCGCGGCCCTCGGCGTGGCCACCCGGGCCGACCTGCTGGACTACCACCGGCTGCGCGCCGAGGAGTTGGACCCGGTCCTCGCCGACACCGGCCTCGTCCCGGTCGAGGTGGCCGGCTGGGGCCCCGACGGCACCGCGGCTCCCGCCTGGGCCGATCCCGCCGCCCTGGCCGCCGCCCCGCCGCGCGGACGCCACCGCACCACGCTGCTCTCGCCGTTCGACTCCCTGGTCTGGGACCGCGCGCGCACCGAGCGCGTCTTCGGCATGACGCACCGCCTGGAGGCCTACACCCCCAAGCACAAGCGCGTCCACGGCTACTTCGCCATGCCCCTGCTCGCCGGCGGGCGCCTGGTCGGCCGGGTGGACCCGGCCCGCGAGGGGCGCACGCTGGTCGCCCGCCAGGTCTCGCTCGACTCCGCCCGGCACGTCGGGACGCTGGCGACGGCGCTGCGCGAGGCGGCCTCCTGGGTGGGCTGCGACGCCGTGCGGGTGGAGGCGCTGCACGACGAGCGGCTGCGCCCCGCTCTGGAGAAGCTGCTCGCGGGATGAGCACCCCCGGAAGTCCCGGAAGACGCCGGAGACCCCGGAATCCCCGGGAGCCCCGGCCGCCGCATCACCCTATTTCGAGGATCTTCTCGCGCATCGCGTAGACCACGGCCTCCATCCGGGAGTGGAGCTGCAACTTCTCCAGGATGTTGCGCACGTGGTTCTTGACGGTGTTCTCGCTGATGAACAGCTCCTTGGCGATCTCCCGGTTGTTCATCCCGGTCGCCACCAGCTTGAGCACCTCCAGTTCCCGGTCGGTGAGCCGGGGCGCGGGCACCAGGTCCCGGTCGTCGGAGCGGCGCTGGATCATCGACTTGAACTCGGTGAGCAGCTTGGAGGCCATCGACGGGCTGATCTGCGACTGCCCGTCGGCGACGGCGCGGATCGCGGTGGCGACCTCGTCGGTCGAGATCTCCTTCAGCAGGTAGCCGGTGGCGCCCGCCTTGATCGCCTCGTAGAGGTCGGCCTCCTCGTCGCTTATCGTCAGCATGATGATCTTGGTGCTGGGTGCCACGTCCTTGATCGCCGTGCACGCCTCGATCCCGCTGCGACGCGGCATCCGGACGTCCATCAGGATGATGTCGGGCAGCAGGTCGGCAGCCTTCAGCACGGCCTCGGCGCCGTCCCCCGCCTCGCCGACGACCTTGATGTCCGGTTCCTCGGCGAGCACGATCTCCAGTCCGCGGCGGAAGAGCGCGTGGTCGTCCACCACCAGCACGCGGATCGGCTCACCCCGGCTCGGTGCGTACGCGGGCTCCTCGCCCGCTCCTGGGGACAGTCCGGCAACCGGCCCCCCAGCGGGCCCCAGCCCGAAGTGATCCCCCATCCGCTCCTCCCCCTTCGCGGGACGTCGTGCGCCAATCATTCCACGCCGCGGCCACGCAACGGTCACCCTCCGATGCCGATTCCCCCGCAACGAGTGACTCCTCCACCACGGCCCGCGACCGCGCTCGACCGATGTTCGACCGCGGACGGCCCCGGAACGCCGGTGACCCCGGTGGCCGTGGCCACCGGGGTCACCCGTTCATCGCTCCGGACGGTCAGTCCTCGTCGTCGTCGGCTCCGCCGATCGCGCCGCCCGCGCCGCCGCCCGCCGACTGGGCGGTGGGGTCGGTCTGCAGGTGGATCACACCGTAGTGGTAGCCGTGCCGGCGGTAGACGACGCTCGGCAGGCCGCTGTCCTTCTCCACGAACAGGTAGAAGTCGTGGCCGACCAGCTCCATCTCGTAGAGCGCCTGGTCCAGCGCCATCGGGGCGGCCGGGTGGGTCTTCTCCCGGACCACCAGCGGGCCTTCGCCCTCCACCTCCAGGGATCCCATCATGGTCTTGCGGACGGCCCCGTTGGTCTCGCCCTCCGGCGCCGCCGGCTCCGACAGCCCGGCGAGGGCCGCGGTCGCCTCGGCGACGCTGATCGGGGTGCGGCCGTTGCCGCCCTTGTGCACCCGACGCCGGTCCGCGGACTTGCGCAGCTGGGCATCGAGCTTCGCCGAGGCCAGGTCGAGCGCCGCGTACGGGTCCCCTGCGGCGGCTTCGGCCCGGATCACCGGCCCACGGGTACGGAGGGTGATCTCCACCCGCTCGGACCGGTCGGCCTGCCGCGGGTTGTGCTCCTTGGACACCTCGACGTCGAGGCTGATCACCTTGCCGTCGAACTTCTGGACCTTCTCCAGCTTCTCGGCCACGTGCTCGCGGAACCTCTTGGGCACCTCGGTCTTGCGGCCCTTGACGACGATGTCCACGCAGAACTCCGATCCCTCGTGCTGACGCCGATCCGGGTGCTACCGGACCGGACTGAGACCCAGCTGGACCAGCCCATCCACTGCCGGCCCCCCGCCCCCACCGCCAGCGGCGGGAACGACTGGCCCTCACCTCACTTCCTCCCCACCAGGGACGGTTGAAACCCCTTGAAGCTTTATCGAACACCTCACGCGGGGTTTTCGCCTCCCCAGGCTCGGTCGTGGGCATGGGCCAGGAGCGGTGGGTGAACGGTCAAGCTGTTGCACCCTGTTTACCCTCCTAGGAGTGAAGCATGGGTGAATACCTGGACAACACCCCCCGTACGGCGCATCCTTTGCTCACTCTTCGTGCCTGCCGCCGCCAGGAGCAGCCGTGCCACCCACCACCGGACCCGTCCGCCCGCCCTCCCCACAAGGGCCGTTCGGCCACGCACTGGCCGACCTGCTGGACGTCCTGCTGCCCACGCGCTGCGCCGGCTGCGGCACCGACCGCACCCAGCTCTGCCCCGCGTGCCGGCACACCCTGAGCGCCTCCCGGCCCGGCCCCACGCTGCTGCCCTGGGCGCACGCCGCGGCGCCGTACGCCGACCCGGTCCGGCAGTTGCTGCTCGCCCACAAGGAACGCGGCGCCCTTCGGCTGGCCGGCCCCCTCGGCGAAGCCCTCGGCCGGGCGGTGCGCTCCGCCCTGGGTCCGCGCGCCGGGCTCGCACCGCTGTTGCTGGTGCCGATGCCCTCCGCCCGGGCCGCCGTCCGCGCCCGCGGCCACGACCCGACGCTCCGGCTGGCCGCGGCCGCGGCGCGCTCGCTGCGCCGGGCCGGCCTGGACGCCAGGGCCGCACCGCTGCTGCGCCACACCCGCCCGGTCGCCGACCAGGCCGAGCTGACCGCGGCCGAACGCCGGCGCAACCTGCACGGCGCCCTCACCGTCCTGCCGCGTGCACACCGGAGCCTCGCGGGCCGTCAACCGGTCCTGGTGGACGACCTGGTGACCACCGGCGCCAGCCTCGCCGAGGCCGCGCGGGCACTGGCCGCGGCCGGTCTGCCGGCCGGCGCGGCGGCCACCGTCGCGGCGGCCGGCCAGCCGCGCGCCCGGGAAGGCCCGCCCTGAGGCCCGCCGGGCGGCGGCCCGGGGCTCAGCCCGGGTAGAAGAACGCGCTCGCCCGGTCCGGCAGCGTGACCTCCCGCCACTGGCTGTTGGTCAGCCGGTAGATCCGGCCCTCGGTGGCCTGCAGCGCCAGCACCGGCGGAGCCTGCGTCAGCACGTTCGCCCGGGACTCCGACGCCTCGGCGGTGGCCATGCCCTCGCCGCCCTGCGCCGGGGCGTCGGAGCTCGGGGAGCCGTCCGTGCTGATGTAGTGCAGCTGCGGGAGGCGGTCGGCCTCCTTGCCCAGCACGAGCAACTGGTCCGACTCCGCCCAGGACAGCGACGCGACGTCCGTGATCGCCGGGGCCGCCGTGTGCAGCCCGACGATCCGCACGGTCGGCGCCTCCGGCGTGCCGCCGTGCACGATCGCGCCGAACATCAGCGACCGGACGGAGGAGCTCGGCCCCTTCACCACGAGGGCGATCCGGGCGCCGTCCGAGGAGACCCGGAGCATCTGCACGCTCTGACCGTTCAGCTTCTCCACCGGAACGGTGTACGTCCGGTTGCCGCGGACCATCACCACGCGCGGGTCCTCCGGGCTGCGGTCCACCACCCAGAGGTCGCCGCGGCCGTCCCAACTGGGCGAGGCCAGCCCGTCGTCGCCGGTGTGCGCCGAGGTCAGCACCGGATCGGGCAGCGCGACCGCGTTGTCGGACAGCGGCACCGAGTAGAGCTGGTGGTGGTCCCGGCCGAGCACCGCGGCCTGGGAGCCGTCCCGGCGGACGGCGACGGGGCCGAACGGGGTCCGGCCGGCCGGCTGCGGCTTGCCGAGCACGCCGCGCACGGAACTGGTGGTGGTGTCGCTGACCAGCATCAGGGCGCCGTTGTCGCTGCGCTGGAGGTACTGCTGCGCGCCGTCCGACCCGGACAGCGCGCCGGGGCCGGTGAACGGCGAGTCGCCGCGACCGGCCGTGCAGCCGCCCCGCTGCGCCTTCAGCTCCACCTTCTCGACCTGCCCCTTCCCCTGCTCGGCGAGGGTGTAGAAGAGCTGGGTCGCCATCCGCCGGCAGGACACCGAGTCGGCGAGGTCGGCACCGCCGAGCTGCACGTGGGCGACGCGGCTGTCGTCCACGCCGACCCGGTCGACGCTCGCTCCGCTGGGGAAGGCCGTCCGCACGGCCGGTCCGAGCCAGGACGACGGCCCGCCGACCAGTGCCTTGGCCGCCGCCGTCAGCGGGTCCGTCCGCCGCCGAAGGTAGATCGGGTCGGCGACCAGTACGTCCGGGGCCGGGCCGAAGCCCGCGGCCGACGGGTCGGGAGCGGTGTAGAAGTACCGGTCCACCTGGCGGTAGCTGTTGCGGAAGTTGGTCTCGTTCATGATCAGGCCGGGAGGCAGCTTGTCGATGCGCCACTCCCCGTCCTTCTGCCGCAGGAAGGTGAAGTCGGACGACTTCGTGCTCTGCCCCGTCACCAACTCGTAGGTGTGCCTGGGGTCGACGTCGGCGACGACCTGCCCGGTGATGGACAGCGTGGTCGTGGCGTCCGTCTCCGGGACGTCCGGACCGGGCGGCGGAGTGGTGGCCGAGAGCACCGTGATGCCCGCGTCCGGGTTCCAGGCCGCGGCGGCCTCCTCGGTGAGGTACTTGCGCGCCGTGTCGTAGCCCTCGTCCGCCGTCACCGCGTCGAGGAACCCGGCCAGCAGGTCCTGCGGCTTGGCGCCCTTGGCGGGCCCCACCGGGAAGACCCGCACCTGCAGGTTCTTGTCGGCCGAGCCCTGGGAGAGCTCGACCTTGGTGATGCCGCCCGAGTCCGGCATGGCCGCACACCCGCCGGCCAACAGGGCGACGAGCACCCCGCCGGCCACCGCCGCGAGCCGCGGATCAGGCCTGCCGCTCGTCCTTCGCACGCTGCGTCCCCTCCGTGTCCGTCCCGCCCGTCAGTTCCGGCTCCGCCGTGCGCTGTGCCACCGACGGCCGTCCGGGCGTGGGGTCCACCATGACCTGGGCACCGGTGGCCAGGTAACCGGCCCCCGCCGCGCGCACGTCGGACGGGTCCGCGCGCGGCCCCTCCGGCAGCCGGGCCTTGCCGAGGCCCGGGCCGATGTTCAGCACCCCTCCGAGACCGCTGCCCAGGCTGCTGCCGATGGCGTCCGGTGTCTCGGCCTGCTCCTCGGCCGCGGTGAGGGCCGTCGCCCCGGCCGGGGTGATCGCCCGCCGGTACGGCGTGCCGTACGTGCCGAGGCCCCGGTTGTTGCGCGAGTCCTCCGGCTCCAGCCGGAACGGCGCCCGGCTGATCTCCCCGCCGCGCGTGCGCGGCAGGGTGAGCCGGAAGTGCGAGCCACCGCCGGGCTCGCCCCAGGCCTGCAGCCAGCCGCCGTGCAGGTGCGCGTCCTCCACCGCGATCGACAGGCCGAGGCCGGTGCCGCCGGTGGTCCGCACCCGGGACGGGTCGGCCCGCCAGAAGCGGTGGAACACCCGGGACGCCTCGCCCGGCTTGAGCCCGATGCCGTAGTCGCGCACGCCGACGGCGACCGCGCCGTCCGCCGAGCCCAGCCGGACCACGACGTCGCGGCCCTCGCCGTGCTCCAGCGCGTTGACCACCAGGTTGCGCAGGATGCGCTCGATCCGGCGGGAGTCCACCTCGGCGACCACCGGCTCGCCGTCGCCGCGGATCACCACGGCGCTTCCCTTGGCCTGGGCCAGCGGGTCGGCGGCCTCCACCACGCGGGCGACGATGTCGCGCAGGTCCACCGGCTCGGCGTCCAGGATCGCGGCGCCGGCGTCGAAGCGGCTGATCTCCAGCAGGTCGGCGAGCAGCGACTCGAAGCGGTCCAGCTGGCCCTGCAGCAGCTCGGCCGAGCGGGCCGCCATCGGATCCAGGTCCTCGCGGCTGTCGTAGATCAGGTCGGCGGCCATCCGGACCGTGGTCAGCGGGGTGCGCAGCTCGTGCGAGACGTCCGAGACGAAGCGCCGCTGCACCCGGGACAGCTCCTCGAGCTGCCGGATCTGCGCCTGGAGCGCGTTGGCCATCCGGTTGTACGACTCGCCGAGGCGGGCGATGTCGTCCGTGCCGGTGACCTTCATCCGCTCTTCCAGGTGCCCGTCGGCCAGCCGCTCGGAGATCCCGGCGGCCATCCGGACCGGGGTGACCACCTGGCGCACCACGACCCAGGCGATGCCGCCCATGAGGATCACGACGAACACGCCGGCGGTCGCCAGGGTGCCGGTGACCAGGTTGAGGGTGTCCGTCTCCTGCCCGAAGGAGAAGACGTAGAAGAGCTGGTAGCTCGTGCCGGTCGGACCGACGAACTGCATGCCGAGCGCCAGCCCGGGCTCGGTGTGCCCACCGCTCTCGGCGGAGCGGTGGATCCGGGTCGGCTGGTCGAACATCTGTCCCGGCTCGGCGTACACCTTGGCCCGCAGCGTGTCGGGCACGCTGATCGGCAGGATGTCGCCCGAGTAGCGCGGGCCGAAGCCCACCGCGTCCGGCAGCACGGTCTGGCCGGTGCCGGGCATCGTCGCGATCACCGAGTAGACCGTCTGCCCGCTCGCGGCCAGGTCGTTGACCTGCCGCAGCAGCCAGGAACCGACCTCCTCGGTGCTCGGGTCCGCCGTCGCGCCGACCCGCAGCCGCTGGTCCTTGGCCTCGTCGATCTTCTTCAGCTCGGCCTGGAAGCCGATCCGCGCCTGCTCGCGCGCGGACGCCAGCTTGGTGTCCAGCAGACCGGTGCGCACCTGCGCCACGACGACCACGCCGAGCACCAGCACGACCGCGATGGATGCCAGCAGCGACACCGCGACGACGCGCAGCTGGATCGAGCGGCGGTACAGCGCCGTCACCCGGTGCACGGGCCGACGCAGCTGACGGGTCACCAACGCGATCATCGCGGCCGGGCCACGCCGGCGGAGGGTGGTCGAACTCAGCACGTCCCCGCGCACGGCGCCGGCCCCGTCGGTCGCGGAACCCGACGGGGAGTCGTCAGCCCGGTGCGTCACGTCAGCTGGGTCCGGCCTTGTAGCCGACGCCGCGGACGGTCACCACGATCTCGGGGCGCTCCGGGTCCTTCTCGATCTTCGACCGCAGGCGCTGCACGTGGACGTTGACGAGCCGGGTGTCCGCCGCGTGGCGGTAGCCCCAGACCTGCTCCAGCAGCACCTCGCGGGTGAACACCTGCCACGGTTTGCGGGCCAGTGCCACCAGCAGGTCGAACTCCAGCGGGGTCAGCGGGATGCCCCGGCCGTCCCGCTTCACCGAGTGACCGGCCACGTCGATCACCAGGTCGCCTATGGTCAGCTGCTCGGGCGTGGGCTCCTCGGCACGGCGCAGCCGGGCACGCACCCGGGCCACCAGCTCCTTGGGTTTGAACGGCTTCGTGACGTAGTCGTCGGCACCCGACTCCAGGCCCACCACGACGTCGACCGTGTCGGTCTTCGCGGTCAGCATGACGATCGGGATCCCGGACTCGGCACGGATCTGCCGGCAGACGTCGATGCCGTCCCGGCCGGGCAGCATCAGGTCGAGCAGCACCAGGTCGGGCTTGGTCTCCCGGAACGCGGCTAGCGCCTTGTCCCCGTCGGCGACGAAAAACGGCTCAAAACCCTCACCACGCAACACGATGCCGAGCATCTCGGCCAGTGCGGAGTCGTCATCAACGACGAGGACGCGTCCCTTCATGGCTCCATCCTCTCATTACCGGATTGTGACCTGCCGCACAGCAGTGCCAATGCTCCACAACGGCCAACTCCATTACCCGGGAATTCCGGCCATACCGGGCGAATACCCCCCGATGGAGCGTCTCCGAACCGTCCCGGAGCCGTGTCCGGACCCCCGTCACGCCCCCGTATCCGTTCCGCGACCGGATACCCCTGGGGCCTGTCGGCACCCCATGGCACGATGGGCCTGCGCGCGGGTGGAAGATCCACCCGGCACCGCGCCCCCAGGACGCCCTCCGAGGAGCAGTGATGACCGACACTCCGGGCTGGGCCTCGCCCGGCTCGTCCGAGCCACCCCGCGACGACGCCCGGCCCCCGGCCGACGCGCCCGCCGGCGTGCCCGGGCCGTCGGCACCGCCCCAGGGCGCCCCCGCCCCGCCGCCCGCCTGGGGCGGCCCGCAGGTCCCGCCCGCCCGCAACGGCTGGGGCGGCCCGCCGCCCGGTCCGCAGGGCCCGTACGGCCCCTACGGCTGGGGCGCCCCACCGAGCCCCAAGCCCGGCGTCATCCCGCTGCGACCGCTCGGCCTCGGCGAGCTCCTCGACGGCTCCGTCTCCACCATCCGCAAGCACTGGCGCACCGCGCTCGGCCTGTCGCTGGGCATCGCCGTGCTCCAGCAGGCCGGGGGCGTCGGCGCCCAGCTGCTGGTCGGCGGCAAGACCGGCGACTTCACCGCCGTCCTCGTCGTGCTCGCCAGCCTGCCGCTCAACCTGCTGCTCGGCGTCATCGCGACCGCCCTGCTCACCGTGGTGGTCAGCCGCGCGATCCTCGGCCAGAGCGTCACCATCGGGGAGGCCTGGCGCGGCGCCCGCCCCCAGCTGCTCCAGTTGCTCGGGCTCACGCTGCTGACGGGACTGATCACCGGCGGCGTCATGGTGCTCGGCTTCGGCCCGCTGATCGGCTACACGGCCGCCGGCGCGGCCTCGCCCGCGATCGTCGGGCTGCTGGTGATCGTCGGCCTGCTCAGCCTGCCCGTCGTGGTCTGGCTCTGGATCCAGCTCAGCCTCGCCGCGCCCGCCCTGATGCTGGAGAAGCAGGGCGTCATCACGGCGCTCTCGCGCTCCCGCCGGCTCGTGCGCGGCTCGTGGTGGCGGATCTGCGGCATCACCGTGCTCAGCCAGATCATCGCCTTCATCGTCTCGGCGATCATCGCGGTCCCGTTCACGATCATCGGTCTGGTGCTCGGCTTCGGCGACCTCCAGCAGCAGATGGAGAGCGGCGGCACCACCCAGCAGCCCGTCGCCCTCCTGGTGGCCACGGCGGTCGCCGGCGTCATCGCCTCCACCCTCACCGTGCCCTTCACCGCGGGCATCGGCGTGCTCCTCTACGTCGACCAGCGGATCCGCCGCGAGGCCCTCGACATCGAGCTGGCCCGCGCCGCCGGCCTGCCCGAGTACGGCGGCACCGGCTGGGGCGACCAGGCCGGCGCCGACCCGACGAGGCTCTGAACCGGATGCCGATCTGGGGGGAGAGGCTCCTCGTCGCGGGCGGCGCCCCGGTCACGGTCCCGCGTGACCCGGCCCGTGACGCCGCCCGCGACGAACTGCTCGACGCCGACTACCACCGGCACGACCCGAGCCTCGTGCAACGGGTCCTGGACTGGCTGAACCAGCAGTTCTCCGACGCGCTCAACGCCATCTCCGGCAACGGCACGAGCGGTACCACCGGCCTGGTGTTCTTCCTGGTCGTCGCCGTCCTGGTCGCCGCCGCGCTGTGGTGGCGCCTCGGCGCGCCCAAGCGGGCCGCCCGCACCACCCTGGACGTGTACGGAACGACCGGTCCGCGCACCGCCGCGCAGCACCGGGCCGACGCCGAACGCCACGCCGCCGCAGGGCAGTGGGCCGACGCCGTCCGAGAGCAGATGCGCGCCCTCGTCCGCGCCCTGGAGGAACGCACCCTCCTCGACGCCCGCCCCGGCCGCACCGCCGACGAGGCCGCCGCCGAGGCCGGCCGGGCGCTACCCGAGCACGCCGCCGCGCTGGCCGCCGCCGCCCGCTCCTTCGACGACATCGCCTTCGGCGAGCGCACCGCCGACCAGGCCGCCTACCAGTCGCTCCGCGACCTCGACCGGGCACTGGAGCGCACCCGCCCGACCCTCGACCCGGCCCCGGGAGGCGCGGCATGACGACCACCGCCCCCGCGCCCGCCACCGAGCCGCCGGCGCCGGCCGACGCCCCCAGCAGCCTGGCCCCCACAGGCCGCGGCCTGTGGCACCGCTACCGCCGGTACCTCGCGGCGCTCGCCCTCCTCCTCGTCGGCGCCGTCGTCATCGCCGGGCTGAGCCAGGACCGCCGCTACCCGCCGCTCGACCCGCGCTCCTACGACAAGGACGGCGCCCACGCCGTCGTGGCCCTGCTCGAACAGCGCGGCGTCGCCGCCACGCTCACCGGCGACCCCACCGTCCGCCCCGCCGGTGACGACACCCTCGTCATCCCCGAGCCCGACCTGCTCGACGCCGGTCAGCTGCACGCCATCGCCGCCGCCCGGCACAAGCGGCTGGTCCTCATGGCCCCCGGCCCGGCCGCCCTCAGCGCCCTCGCCCCCGGCGTCCGCGCGGGCGACGAGCGCGGCGCGCCCGCCTGGGCCACCGTCCGCAGCACCGACCCGGGCTGTGACCTCCCCGAGGCCGAGCGCGCCGGCAGCGCCGACATCGGCGGCCTCGTCTACACCAGCGGCAGCCGCGGCACCGGCTGCTACCCGCGCAACCACGGGTTCCCCCTGGTCAGCGCCCCGACCCCCGGTGGCGACGCGATCGTCCTCGGCAGCGCCGACCTCCTGCAGAACAAGCTGCTCGCCAAGGACGGCAACGCCTCCCTCGCCCTCGGCCTCCTCGGCTCCCAGCCGCACCTCACCTGGCACCTGCCCGACTACAGCTCGCCGGCCGCCGACACCACGGGCCACCGCAACTTCACCGACCTCATCCCGGCCGGCTGGCACTGGGCCACCCTGCAGCTCGCGATCGCCGCCGCCCTGGCCGCGCTCTGGCGCGCCCGCCGGCTCGGCCCGGTGATCAGCGAGAACCTGCCCGTCGTGGTCCGCGCCGCCGAGACCACCGAGGGCCGCGCCCGCCTCTACCACCGGGCCAAGGCCCGCGGCCGCGCCGCCGACGCCCTGCGCCGGGCAGCCGCCCACCGCCTCGCCCCCGCCCTGGGCGTCCCGCTCAACGCCGGCGCACCCGACCCCGAGGCACTCTGCGCGGCCGTCGCCGACCGACTCACCACGCGCCCCGCCGGGGACGTGCGGGCCCTCCTCTACGGCCCCGACCCGACCGACGACGCCGCGCTGCTGCGGCTCGCCGACGACCTCGACGCCCTCGAAAGGCAGGTACGGAAGCCGTGACCGAACAGGCCACCGCCCAGCTCCACCCCACCTCCGGCACGGCACCCGCCACCCCCGGCACCACCATCGACCCGCGCCAGGCCCTGACCGCCCTGCGCACGGAGATCGGCAAGGCCGTGGTCGGTCAGGACGCCGCCGTCACCGGCCTCGTCGTGGCCCTGCTCTGCGGCGGCCACGTCCTGCTGGAAGGCGTCCCCGGGGTCGCCAAGACCCTGCTGGTCCGCACCCTCTCCACCGCGCTCAGCCTGGAGACCAAGCGCATCCAGTTCACCCCCGACCTGATGCCCGGCGACGTCACCGGCTCGCTGGTCTACGACGCCCGCACCGCCGAGTTCTCCTTCCAGCCCGGCCCGGTCTTCACCAACCTCCTGCTCGCCGACGAGATCAACCGCACCCCGCCCAAGACCCAGGCCGCCCTGCTGGAGGCCATGGAGGAGCGCCAGGTCACCGTCGACGGCGAACCGCGCGCGCTGCCCGTCCCGTTCCTCGTCGCCGCGACGCAGAACCCGGTCGAGTACGAGGGCACCTACCCGCTGCCCGAGGCCCAGCTCGACCGCTTCCTGCTCAAGCTGGTCCTGCCGCTGCCCGACCGCGACCAGGAGTTCCAGGTCCTCTCGCGGCACGCCGCCGGCTTCGACCCGCGCGACCTCGCCGCCGCCGGCGTCCGCCCGGTCGCCGGGCCCGAGCACCTCGCCGCCGCGCGCGAGCAGATCGCCGGGCTGACCGTCTCCCCCGAGGTCCTCGCCTACATCGTCGACCTCTGCCGAGCCACCCGGCAGTCCCCGTCCCTGTCCATCGGCGTCTCCCCCCGCGGCGCCACCGCCCTGCTCGCCGCCTCCCGGGCGTGGGCCTGGCTGGCCGGACGCGACTACGTCACCCCGGACGACGTCAAGGCACTCGCCCTGCCCACCCTGCGGCACCGCGTCGCGCTGCGCGCCGAGGCCGAGATGGAGGGCGTCACCGCCGACTCCGTCATCCAGGCCGTCCTCGCCCAGACGCCGGCCCCCCGCTAGAGCCACCCCGCCGCACCGGGTACCCGAAGGAGCGCACCGCATGGCCCTCACCGGGCGAACCGCCCTGCTCGCCGCGATCGGCGCGCTCGTCGTGGGCCTGCTGCTGCCGTCCTGGACCGGGATCGGCGTCGTCACCGGCGCCGTCCTGCTCGCCGTCGTCGCCGATCTGGTGCTCGCCGCCCCCGTCCGCAGCCTCCGACTCGGCCGCGGCGGCGCCACCACGGTCCGCCTCGGCGAGCCCGCACCGGTCGAACTGACCGTCACCAATCCCTCCGGCCGTCCCCTTCGGGCCCGGATCCGCGACGCCTGGGCACCGTCCGCCTGGCGCCCCGGCACCGCCGGCACCGCCTCCCGGCACGCCCTGACCGTCCCCGGCGGTGAACGGCGCCGCGTCACCACCGTCCTCCTGCCGACCCGCCGCGGCGACCACCACTCCCACCGGGTGACGATCCGTTCCCTCGGCCCGCTCGGCCTGGCCGGCCGTCAGAGCTCGCACCGCGCCCCCTGGACGGTCCGCGCACTGCCGCCCTTCGCCAGCCGTAAGCACCTGCCCTCCCGGCTCGCCCGCCTGCGCGAACTCGACGGCCGCACCTCGGTGCTGACCCGCGGCCAGGGCACCGAGTTCGACTCCCTGCGCGAGTACCTGCCCGGCGACGACGTCCGCTCCATCGACTGGCGCGCCAGTGCCCGCCGCCACACCGTCGCCGTCCGCACCTGGCGTCCCGAACGCGACCGCCACATCCTGGTCGTCCTCGACACCGGCCGCACCTCCGCCGGCCGCGTCGGCGACGCCCCCCGCCTGGACGCCTCGCTCGACGCCGCCCTCCTCCTCACGGCACTCGCCACCCGCGCAGGCGACCGCGTCGACCTGCTCGCCCACGACCTCCGCCCGCGCGTCACCGTCGCCGGGCGCTCCCCCAGCGAGGTCCTGCCCGCGTTCACCAACGCCATGGCCTACCTGGAACCCGCGCTCTACGAGACCGACATGCGCTCGCTGGTCGCCACCGCACTGCGGATGGCGCCCCACCGCTCCCTGATCGTCCTGCTCACCGGCCTCGACGCGGGCCCGGTCGAAGAGGGCCTCCTCCCGCTGCTCCCGCAGCTCGTGAAGCGCCACGAGGTCGTGCTCGCCTCGGTGGCCGACCCCCGTCTCGACGAACTCGCCGCCGGCCGCGGCACCGTCGAGGCCGTCTACGGCGCCGCCGCCGCGGAGCAGACCCGCGCCGACCGCCGCCGCACCGCCGACCTCCTCTCCCGACACGGCGTCACCGTCCTCGACGCCCTGCCGAGCAGGATCTCCCCGGCCCTCGCCGACGCCTACCTCGCCCTCAAGGCCGCCGGCCGCCTCTGAGCCCGGCCCCGGTCGCGGCTCCGGTTCCGGTTCCGGCCCCGGACCCGACGGAAACCCAGGTGGCACGGATGCCCGGCCACATAGAGTCGGGCGATGCCCGAGCTGAAGCGGCTGAACGCCGAACACTCCCCCGCCGTCCTCGCCTTCGAGCTGGCGAACCGCGCCTACTTCGCAGCGTCGGTCCCCGACCGCGGCGACGACTACTTCGATCGATTCACCGCCCGCTACAGCGCTCTGCTGGCGGAACAGGAATCCGGCCTCTGCGCGTTCCACGTGCTCCTCGCCGAGGACGGGTCGGTCCTCGGCAGGTTCAACCTGGTCGACATAGAGCACGAGGAGCACTCGGCGGAGCTCGGCTACCGGGTCGCCCGGCACGCTTCCGGCCGCGGCCTGGCGACGGCCACCGTCCTGGAGCTGTGCCGACTGGCGGCGTCGCGGTACGGACTGCGGACACTCCGGGCAGCCACCTCCCACGAGAACACCGCGTCGCAGAAGGTCCTGACGAAAGCCGGATTCGTCCCGGCCGGACCGGCCGGCCCGGCGGACCTGGGCGGAAAGACGGGCACCTGGTACCAGCGCGACCTCGTCGACCAGCAGCCGTAAATACGTCCCCGAGAAAGTCTCCGGAAACGCGAAGAACCCCCATCCGGAAACCGGATGGGGGTTCATTCAGAAGAATTGTTCGGCGGCGTCCTACTCTCCCACAGGGTCCCCCCTGCAGTACCATCGGCGCTGTGAGGCTTAGCTTCCGGGTTCGGAATGTAACCGGGCGTTTCCCTCACGCTATGACCACCGAAACACTATGAAACTGTCGACCCGCCGACAAGGCGGTCGTTGTTTCAGAACAACACAGTGGACGCGAGCAACTGAGGACAAGCCCTCGGCCTATTAGTACCGGTCAACTCCACCCCTTACAGGGCTTCCATATCCGGCCTATCAACCCAGTCGTCTACTGGGAGCC